>NZ_BAAAZP010000101.1:0-159489 GCF_039536965.1 Nonomuraea antimicrobica
CAACCCAACGAAGCCCTAGCAATCAACCGCTGAGGTCTCCATCAAAGCCGGGGCGGTTCACGCAGCTCACCGATCGCCTTGCCGAAGTACTCGGTGGTCCAGGTGATCACGGCGTTGGTGAGCAAGGTGAGACACCAGGCCTGCTCGGTCTGGTCCTGAAGGTGAGGCCGGACGATGGTGCCCTGCTGGGCGTAGTGCAGGTCGCGGCGCAGAGCATGCAGGCTCTCACCTTTGTTGAGCTGCCTTGAGATCTTGCGGCGGTAGACCGGATCGGACAGATGACGGGCGGTTATGTGGAATCTGATTTGTCAAGCGTGGCGCTACGGCTCGGCGGTGGATATCGACTGGCCGGTTCGGCGATGAACCCGGACAATCGTCTGTCGTGATGGGTATCTCCGGCTTCGAGCCGACCTTTCTCGTCGGGCTTGAAGCCATCCGCGAGGAACACGGACCGGGTCTGGCCGCGCTTGGTGGCCGGCGTCTGACTGGCTTCGCGCTCGTGCGTTTCACCGAGGACGGGGACTGGTATGCCGAGTGCCCCGTCGTCTTGGACTTCGACGGCGTCCAGGTAGAGATCAGCCATTCGAAGTTCGATGAACTGTCGATCAGCTGGAACACCATCAACACGACGACTGCGATCAGTGGCTGGGAGTGGTTCGAGCTGACTCCGGCGTGGTCCAGCGCCGACGAACGGCTCGAGCCGTTCGTCGGCCAGGAACTGCGCGAAGTTGCTCTCCTTGAATGGCGGCCATCAGGTCGTGACGTGGCGGCTGGCACCCTCGCGGTGGAGTTCGTCTTCAATACGGGCCGCTTCCACATCGCCAACGCTCTTGATGAGAACAGCATCGATCTCGGCGACGCCCATCCAGAATTCGTGCGGCACCCACTGGGCTGTGACGCGCAGCCTGACTAGGTTGGCCTCCGGGTTCGCCCCGAGCCCGTCCAGCACCCGGGTGTAGGCGCCCTCCAGCGCGCTGGCGAGCTCACCGACCTGGTTCAGCTACTCACCCGGATCGACGAGTTCCTGCGCAACGATGATGCCGTTACCGGTCGACTCGCCCGCTTCTGCTCCACCGGTTCCGACGACACCGGCATGACCGCCGCCTAACAACCTGATCGACGTCTTCAGCTTCACCGTCGAGCGCCTAAGCAGCGAAATCCCATGAATCTGGAACGGCGATGTCTTTCGCCGGACAGGTAGCGTGTGTCCGTGGCAGAGCACGAGTACAGAGCGGCCGACATAACCGTGCTCGAGTTCGACGCAGCAGTGCTCAAGCGGCCTGGAATGTACTTTGGCGTAGGACTGGATGATCCAAGACTCCTGGCTGTGGTGTTGTCAGCAGTCGCGCGCCATGCCCTGCACCCCGCCACCCGCGTCGCGGCGGAGCACTCGCTGTCCGCCCTGATCGACATCCTCGGCGACCTCCGCTTCAGATTGACGATGGACCAGCAGCACGCATGGCGAGACTCACCACCCCTGGGCTACTTCGGCTCCCTTCTGGGGCCCGAATGGTGGCTGCCGGCCGCCGTAGCAACGCTGTGCACCGAGACGTCAGTCGAGATGTGGTGCAGCGGCAGGGGCTTTCATCAGGAGCTTGCCGGCCTCCGCCCCCTCGCGGCGCCTCGGGTGTTCAAGCCGCCAGTCGGCAGCGGCACACGCATCACGTTCACTCTCAATCCGCACAACCTCCCGCCTGGGTCCGCCTTCCCCACCGACCTTGAGAGCCTCGACCCGCACGGCCAAGACTGCGTTGCGACGAACGAACCCGGTCTCCTCACCATTCGAGACCACCGTCACGACACTGCCACTGGTAGCCGTCAGTCCGGGGCGTCTCAGTAGAACTGTCACATCCGAGGTGGATGGGCATCTCTGCGTCACATCAATTGAGACGGGACACCAATCCGGCCCCTTGCTCCGTGCCGCTGTCCACAGCCGAAACCCGGCCTGGCGTGGCGGGCCGACACCGCCGATGATCTGCGCGAACTCAAACGCATGTACCTGGTTGCACGAGTCTTACCGACGCTCTTGTCGGTCGCCGCCCCGTTCACCCGCTTCCGTGGCGACCGCGCCGTTCCGTTCGCCCGCGAGCCGGCCCGGACCGTCCGAGATGTGGAGCGCGACCTGCGGTATCTGCCGGACGCGGGTCAGTGTCACCCGGTTCCGCTACGGTGATCCGCCATGGACGATCACTTTCCCCCGGCCGAGGACGTCCTGGTCCTCTCCGAGCCCCTGCGCCGAGATCTGCACCCCCGGCGGGGCGGCGCGCTCCCCGCGGAACCGAGCGTCTCCGACCGGGCGCTGGGCGAGGTCGCGCCCAGCGACACCGTCGACCCCGGCGCCGCGGACGTGGCGGCGAAGCTGACCGAGAAGCACCGCGGCCGCATCGAGGCCGTGCTGTCGGCGGGCAGGAGCGACAAGGCCCTGGTCGCGCACGCGCGGGCATACCTCAGCGGCGCCGATGACCCCGCCGGGGCGGCGGCGATCGCATCGATCGTCGACAGCACGCGGAACGGGAACGAGACGCCGCGAACCTTCACCTACGGGTGGATCGCCTCCCGCGGGCTCGCCTTCGCCGCCTGCGCGCTCGCCGAACTGAGCGGCATCACCTCCTCGACGGAAGACCTGCGCCCGCTGGACTCCCTTCGGCAGGTCGACTCGGTGAGCCTGCGCCGGGTCCGGGGGCTGCTGGCCTTCTGCCCCGAGGAGGAGTATCGGCGGGCGGTGGAACGCCTGGCCGCGCACCGCGGCACCCGCTCGCGGCGGTTCGTCGTCTCCTACTTGGTGCCCACCCGGCACGACTGGGTGGACGAGTGCTGCGCCGACCCGCCGTCCGCCGAGTGGGGCTCGAACGCCTTCTACCGCGAACGACTGTGGGCGTCGGTGAGCACGCCGCGGCACCTCGAACTGCTCGGCTGGAGACTGGAGGAGTCCGACTTCGACGCGTTCACGTACGGGATGCGCGCCACGATGGCCGACGGCTTGGGCCCGGCGGCCGCCCCGGTCCTGGTCGACGCCTGGGACCGGCTCAGGATCTACAAGCCGTGGCGGGAGCAGTTCGTTGAGCTGATCTCCCTCATTCCGAGCGACGAGGCGTTCAAGCTGCTGCTGGAGCGGTACGAGCGGGAGTTCGCGCGTGAGTACCTGCTTGCAGCGATGGAGCGCTTCCCCATACGGGCGGTACGGGTGCTGTCCACGGTGGCCGCGAGCGACTCGACGTCGGCGCTCCTCGCCGCCGGGCTGCTTCGCATGCACCTCAAGGCGCATCCCGAACTGCCCGGGCCGGACCCGGCGCCGCGGGTCCCGGACGCGCCCGGCGAGGACGTCCCGGCGGTGCTGACCTCGCCGGGGCGGGCGCCCCGGCTGCCCGCGTACGCCGATCCCGATGTCCTGCCGCAGGTGCTGCTCAAGGGCGGCGGCGGGGCCCTGCCTGCCGCCGCGACCAGGAGGCTCGTCGCGCTGGCCAGGAAGCCGGACGAGCGGCTGGACGCGGTCCGCGACGCCTGCGACCGGCGCTCGCTGGCCGACCTGGGCTGGGCGCTGTTCCTGTACGGCGACGCCTGGGCGCTGCCCGCGCTGGGATGGCTCGGCGACGGCCGGACGGCCCGCGACCTGGCCGCCCTGATCCCCGGCTGGGTAGCGCGGGGCACCAGGGCCCGCGCGGTCAAGGCGGTCGACGCCATCGCCCGGATCGGCACCGCGGAGGCGCTGCGGGTGCTGGACGAGTTGACGGAGACGGGCCCGGACCACGCGGTCCGGGACGCCGCGGCGAGGGCGCGCCCGTAACGACGCAGGTGCACCCGAGACGTGGTGGCACGCCCGTACCGCCCGCAGAGATCGCCGCCGGCGCGCCCGGCCGGCTCCGCGCGCTGGTCGAGCACAAACGGGAGCGGATCGAGGAATTGCTCGGGCATCCCGAGGGGGACGAGGATCTGGTCGTACGGGCCCGGCGCCACCTGGGCGGCGACCCTGGGTGGAGGCCGGAGGGCCGGTGCGGGCGACGGCCGCGACAGGCCCAGTCCCGCCGCCGCCACGTGCGGGCCGACGCCGCCGAGCACGAGGACAGGGCAAACCCGGCCCATCACCGACCAAAACGAACCTCAACGCCCTGCCGCTGATTTCTCACTCATCCTCCTCCCTGGCCACGAAGCGCCGCGCCCTCGCACGCGGGCGGGGGCGGCACTTGTTCGACGGCGGGGCGCGGGGTCAGGAGGGGGTGAGGCCCGGGTCGGGGTTGTCGGCCAGGGCCCGGACGGCGTCCGCGCGGGTCCGCCAGGCGACCTCCTCGGCGATCGCGTCGCGGCCGCCCTCCCCGGTCGTGGCGCTCGGCGGTGCCGGCGGTGCGGCCGTCCGGGGCGATCAGCCGGTAGCGGTGCTGGTCCCGCTCGCACAGCGTCTGGGTGAGCCACGTCGTGCTCGGTGTCCTTGGCCTTGGTGCGGGTGAGCAGCCGGTCTTTGTCCGCGACCGGCGGGGCCAGGCGCGTGCTGGCGGGCGGCGCGGCCGGCACGGCGTCCAACTCGGCTCGCCCGCCGGCCTCCGGGACGGCCGACCGGGCAGCAGCCGACCGGCCGACGGGGTGGCGGCGGGGGTGGCGGCGATTGGAAGCGTTGCGGTGCAGGTCCCGTCTCTCGGGTAACGGGTCGAGGCCGGCCGACTGGTAGGTGGCGACGGCGCCGACATTGGAGCTCGGGCAGCACACGACCACGCTGGACGAACCCAACTCCTGAAGTCCGCGCGCCGCGGCGACCGTGATCGCTCGGCCGTAACCGTGACCGCGGTCTGCCCGGTGCACCCCCATCGGCTCGATCAGCCCTGGCCCCAGCGGCAGGTCTCCGCTACCGAACGGGAGAAGTCGCCCGATGCATTCGTCCACCGGCGAGATCGCCCGCCGCCGGGTACCTTTTCAGCCGAGGCCCGCAAGCGTGACCGCGTCAGCTCCCGAATTCCTCGGCGACCCTCTGAACGATGGCCTCCATTTTGGGGTGCCGTTAACGAACGTGTCACCAGCCCCAAACGCGAATGATCATGCCGCGTGGTCGCGCTGCTCGACTTCGAGTTCGCCGTCGTCGCCCCCATCGCGATCGACCTCAACGAACTCATCAAGATCGCCTTCGGCCCCGGCGACCCCGGCGAACGCACCCCGCTGCAGCCCGTGGTCCGTCGCGTCGCCGCCGCGGAGCTGAACGCGGCGGGCGGCTCCGACGTGCTCACTGCCTTCGCCGAGGACGACGGCGGCAACTACGCCCCGCTCCCCCACCAGAGCTGAGCCCTGGGCCCGCCCTCTGTGCCGGGCGGGCCCAGGTGTGCCTGCTCCTCCAGATCACCCCGCCGATCGGGACCCGGTCTTCGCCTTCGCCTTCAGGGAGGTCTTCGAAACCGAAGGACTGCGGATCATCACAACGCCGCCGCAGACGCTGAGGATGGACGCCATCTGCGAGCGGGTCATCGGCACCCAATGTGGTGAACTTCTGGACCGGATCCTGCACCTCGGCGAACGCCACCTGGCCCGCGTGCTTCACGAATATTTGATCCACTACAACGGGCATCGGCCGTACCAGTCCCGGGCAGGCCCGTGCCGGTCCCGGCAACAATGTCCGCCGGACATCGCCACGCCGCCCTACCGCAGCTCAGACCGCGGACTCAATCTTCGAGCGGTACACGGGTCAGATCGTGAATCCTCCGTCGACGGTGAGCGTCGCCCCGGTGATGTACTGTCCGTCCTCTCCGGCCAGGAACGCCACGGCCGCGGCCACATCGGCCGGCGCCGCGTAACGGCCGAGCGCGGTGAACCCGTTGATCACTTCGGCATTGGGGCCGTCGGCGGGGTTCAACTCGGTGTCGGTAGCGCCCGGGCTCACCAGATTGACGGTGATCCCGCGCGGGCCCAGTTCGCGTCCGAGCGCCTTGGTCAGTCCGGTGAGCGCGGTCTTGCTCATCGCGTACAGGGAGAACCCGGGGAACACCACCCGATCGGCCACCATGCTGCCGATGGTGATGATGCGCCCACCGGCCCGCATGTGCGGCACGGCGGCCTGCGCGGCGACGAACGGCGCGCGGACGTTGACCGCGACCGTGTGGTCGAACTCCTCGAGTCTCACCTGTTCCAGCGGTCCGACGGGGAACCCGCCGGCGTTGTTGACCAGGATGTCCAGGCGACCCAGTTCGTCGGCGGTCCTGTCGATCGCGGCGGTCAGCGCTGCCGGATCGGCACTGTCGGCCTGGATGGCCACAGCCCGCCGCCCTGCTGCCTTGACCTGGTCCACGACCTCCTCAGCGCGACGCTCGTTGTTGTGAAAGGTGAGAGCCACATCGGCGCCCTGCTGCGCCAGACGCAGCGCCACGGCGGCGCCGATGCCCCGGCCGCCGCCGGTCACCAGGGCTACTTTGCCATCAAGTCGGTTGCTCATGGGTCGAGAGTCTGGCCGATCACGCCCCGGTACGGCTGGCAGTATTCAGACGTCACATTGCTACGGTCGCTGCATGGCGTCCGGCATGTCAGCGTAGGAAGTCGCGTCATACCTGGTTGCGATCGTCACACCATCGTCGATCGGAACGTACGCCGACGGGACTGGCTCGGTGGAGTCCCTCACGAATACTCACGTGCCGCTTGAACTGCACGGACGGAGTTTTCGGCAGGCACGGTATCCCACCCTCGCCGGTGCCCGCCGACGCGGTTGACATCTCCTTGATGCATATACAACACTGAGGGGTGTGAGTACCGCTTCCATTGACGAGATCGTGGGTGACTGCCTGGCGGTGCGCGTCCGGTTGATCGGCCGAGCGCTCACGAGCCTCTACGACAGCGCCCTTAGTGGTCATGGTTTGACCATCGCCCAGGTCAACCTCTTGGCCGCCCTGGGCAAGGTCGGCCCGTGTCCCCCGGCAAAACTTGGCGATGTGCTGCAACTGGAGAGGTCCACGGTCAGCCGGAATTTGAATCTACTGCTGAAACACGGCTGGATCGAGGTCCCGTCGTCTGATGCCAAGGGGATGCGGGAGGTTGTGCTCACCCGTGCGGGCCAGGCGAAAATCGAGTCCGTGATGCCCGAGTGGCGGCAGGCTCAGCGGCAGGCGGCGCAGCTTCTCGGGACGACAGGCGTGAACGCAGTCCATGGGATTGCGAGCAGCATGGGGTATGCGCCAGGGGTCTAGGAAAACAAGGCTGGCCCAGGCATCTCCATGGCCATACGTTGTATATACACCAAGAAAGAGGAGCGCATGAACCCGTTCTTCGCGAACAAGGTGGTGCTGGTCACAGGCGCATCACGAGGAATCGGTAGAGCCGTCGCGCTGGCGTTTGCCCGGGAAGGAGCACAGTTGGTTCTCGCGGCCCGCTCGGCCGACCGGCTTGCTCAGGTGGAGAGCGAAATTCGCGATCTCAACTCAGAAGCGCTGTCGGTGCCGACCGACGTGACCTCCCCCGGTGCTGTGACAGCCCTGGTGGACGCGGCGATGAACCGCTTCGGAAGAATCGACGTACTGGTGAACAACGCGGGCATCGGGAAGGTGGGCGGTATCGAATCGGCGGCGTTCGAAGACGACGTCCGCCGAACACTGCAGGCGAGCCTTTTCGGGATGATCAACGTAACGCAACGCGTACTCCCGATACTCCGGCAACAGGGGTCGGGCACGATCGTCAACATGTCGTCCGTGATGGGACGCAAAGCGTTTTCCCGATTCGGCTCATACGCAATTGTGATGCACGCGGTCTCCGCATTCTCTGACAGTCTTCGTCAGGAGGTGGCGAGTGGCGATATCCGGGTTTCGGTGATCCATCCAGCGCTCACCGCCACCGATCTGTTGAGGGAGGCGGAGGAAGCTGAGATGCCGCCCCCGTTCCGGCACATGACTCCGCTGTCGTCGGAAGATGTCGCGCGAGCTGTGGTGGCTGCGGTCCGGAGCCGGAAGCGACGCGTCGTGTTGCCGCGAACGGCAAACATGCTGCTGCTCGGCGAGGCGCTGTCACCTCGCATCGGCGACTTGATCGCCACCGCGCTGACGCTGCGGCCCATCGCCAGATTGCTCGGGATGAGCCGTGGGAAGACCTACCACGAGACCATCCTGAGTCACCCAAAGCCCATGAAGCGGCCTGGGTGAATCGACGGACGTGATGTACGGCGTCATCGGCAACTGAAGCCGGCGTTCGGTGACCGCTTCCGGCCCGGTAACCGGAGACTTGCCGGGCGCGGGCAGGCCCTTCACGCTCGTCCGGTAGCAGTCGGACCACCACCGGCACCCGGATCGCTCCCGAATACGCCGAGGAGGTGCGCCGCCGCATCGCCGCCGAGTTGGCCGTGTCGCTTACTTCGACCGTGACCTTCGCGACTCGGTGATCTGGCGGGTGCTGCTCGAAGTTGGCCTGTTGGCTGCCACGACTCTTCTCTTCGGTGGTGAAGTGTTCCGGCGGCAGGATGACACTTCCACCTGACCAGCCTGCGGGCGGGTACGTTCACAAGACTGGTCGCCGCAGGCATGAACCTCTACAGCAACGTCACCCACCAGGACATGAGCAGCCTCGGCCGTCGTGATAGGTCGCTGCCATGGTGTGTCCGCGTACAGATAAGCGTTCAGACAAGATCGCAGGAACACTCTGTGTAACAGAAGCAGGGTTGGTCTCCTGCACGGGTCAGGCAGGCCCGCACAGCACGACCATCCGCAGGCCACCCGGGTCCGGCGCGACGATCTCGGTTCTTGGCATCGCGGCTGCTGCATGAGCATGGACTGTCACAGCGATCTCTGTTGATCCGCAACAAGGAGACGCATGTGAATGGCTACATAGAGAGGCAGAAGTCGGCCAACGAGTTCTCCCTCACCGACCTGCCGCTGCGCCCTGACCTCCGCGGCCGCGTCCCCTACGGCGCGCCGCAGATCGACGCACCCGTCAGGCTCAACACCAACGAGAATCCCTATCCGCCACCGTCCACGCTGGTTGAAGCCATGGTGTCGGCGGTGCGATCGAGTACGGGCGAGCTGCATCGCTACCCCGACCGCAACGCCACCGAACTGCGCGCCGACCTGGCCGCCTACCTCGGTCACGGGCTGACGGCAGGTCACATCTGGGCCGCCAACGGCTCGAACGAGGTGCTCCAGCAGATCATGCAGGCGTTCGGCGGTCTCGGACGCTCGGCGATGGGCTTCGATCCCTCCTACTCCGTGCATGCGATCATCGCTGCCACCTCGGCCACGGAGTGGATCTCCGGCGCGCGTGACGATGACTTCCGACTCGATCCGGACAAGGCGGTGGCGGCGATCGAAGAGCTCCGGCCGGACATCGTCCTCCTGACCTCCCCCAACAACCCGACCGGGGAGGTGCTGGACCTTGAGGTGATCGAGAGGTTGGCCGCGGCCGCGACCGGCATGGTGGTCGTGGACGAGGCCTACTTCGAGTTCACGCGCCCCGGTACGCCGTCGGCGTTGTCGCTGCTGGCCTCGAATCCACGGCTGATCGTCACCCGGACACTCTCCAAGGCGTTCGGGATGGCAGGTACGCGGCTCGGCTACCTCGCCGCCCATCCTGCGGTCATCGAGGCGATGGAGCTGGTTCGTCTGCCATACCACCTGTCGGCGGTCACCCAGGCGATGGCGCGGGTCGCGCTCGCGCACCGGGACGAGGTGCTGAGCACGGTCGAAGCTGTATGCGCCGAGCGTGACGCGACCGCGGCCTGGCTGCGTGGCATAGGGCTGGAGGTGCTCGACTCTGACGCGAACTTCCTGTTGTTCGGGCGTCTTCCCGACAGGCACGCGGTATGGGAACGGCTGCTCTGGCGTGGCGTGCTGATCCGCGAGGTCGGACCACCCGGCTGGCTGCGGGTGACCATCGGGACCGCCAAGGAGATGGCGACTTTCAGAGCGGAGCTGGAGGACGTGCTCTGGTCGTGCGTTCGCGAGGCCCACGGGCGGCTCGGCGGCACTTCAACCGTTCCCGCAGTTTCTCCTCTGGCATGATGACCTTGTCGAGTTCCCGACGACATGCTGTCGGCACGAACGTGGAGACGAACCGCCAGACGACCTTGAGCCGCTGACGGTTCAGATACCGCGAGCCGATGACCTCGCGCAGGACCGCTTCGACCTCGGCCGGCAACCGGCCTCGTCCCTGACCGCTCGAACTCCACGCCATCGACTGCCGATCGACGCTTACCTGCAAATACATTCCTTGCATATGCATGTAAGCGTCGATCGGTCCTGAGCTTGGCCGGCACGCCCGGCTCCGTCTCCGCCAGCGCCTGGGATCGCGGTCATGCCTGAACAGGTATGGCAGGACTGAGAACATGCATTAGACGGACATGTGGCATGGCACTCATCCTCGACGTACATCAGCGTCTTGCCGGCTCGGGGGACAGTGCGACGCAGCCGATCTGGAGCACCACATGAATCGAAAACTGATAGGGCTGGCGGCCACCGTCGCGGCATCCCTGCTCATCACGGGATGTTCTGACTCGACTGATCAGCAGAGTACGGCACAACCCTCGAAGAAGACGCAGATCTACTTGGTCGACGGCAACACCACTCAGTACGGCGACGAATTCAAGGCCGGCACGTTCGACGGCGTGAAAGGCGTCATTCCCGGTGGGAAATCGACCGACGAGTTCCGCAAGCGGCTCCTCGCCGCCGACCCCGGGCTGAAGGACTTCGCCTACGCGGTGGAGGCGTACGACTCGGTGATCTTGACGGCGCTCGCGGCGGAGGCCGCGAAGAGCGACAGTTCGAAGTCGGTCGCCGCCAAGATGCGCGACGTCTCGAACGCGCCGGGAGACAAGTGCGCTTCCTTCGAGGACTGCTCGAAGCTACTGAAGGCGGGCTCGGAGATCGACTACGACGGGCTGAGCGGTCCGATCGATCTCAACAAGACCGGCAGCCCCTCGGCAGCCTCCGTCGGCATCTTCCAGTACGGCGCGGACAACACCTACCAGCCGGTCGGCAACGAGACGGGTGAGGCGTCCGCCGACCCGGTCCCCCTCCCGGCGCAGGAGATCAGTGGCGCCGCCGCGCCCGGTGACGGCCAACTGGTGTTCGGCTCCCTCTTGCCACAGACCGGTGACCTGTCCTATCTCGGTCCGCCGATGTCGGCAGGGGTCAAGGTGGCCGTCGCCGAGCTGAACGACCAGGGCGGAGTCCTGGGTGAGGACGTCAAGCTGGTCGGCGGGGACTCAGGTGACGGAACGCCCAACATCGCGCCGCAGGAAGTGGACAAGCTGCTCGACGCGGACGTGGACGTCATCGTCGGGACCGCTTCGTCGAGCGTTTCCCTCAGCGTTCTCGACAAGATCGTGAACGCGGGGATTCTCAACATCTCTCCCTCCGTGACGTCCCCGGCGTTCGACACCTTCCCCGACAAGGGGCTGTTCTTCCGCATGATGCAGTCGGACGCCCTGCAGGGCGGTGTGCTCGCCAACACGATGTCGAACGACGGCTACACCGACGTCGCGATCCTCGTCCGGCAGGACGCGTACGGGCAGGGACTCGCCGGGAGCATCAAGACGTCGTTCACCGAGTCGGGCGGCAACGTCGTCGCCACGCGCTTCTACGCCGCGGACTCGGGCGGATTCACGGCCGAGGTGAACGCCATCAAGGCGGCGGATCCGGACGCCATCGCGCTCGTCGGGTTCGACGAGACCAAGAAGATCGTGCCTGAGCTGATCAAGGCCGGCCTCTGGATGGGCCAGTAGCCCGACCCGCGATGCTGTGACGTCAGGACACGTGACACCACAGCACCGAACCTCTCTTTTCCCCCGAACTTGGAGTCTCCGTGCGGTTCCGTCCTGCCCTATGCCTTGTCTTGCTCGTCGTGGCCTTCTTCGGTGCCGGCTCCGTGGCGGTCGCGGCGACCTCCCCGGCGGTCACGGCCGGGGTGGACGGCCCCGGCGTCGTGAAGGTGACGGGCAAGCTGGTCAACCGTGACGACACGGGATCGGCACCGGTCGCCGGCGGCACGGTGACGGTGACCGACGCGTCGGGCGCGAAGCACTCCGCCACCAGTCTGGCGGACGGCAGCTTCTCGGTGGAGGTGCCGTTCAAGGTCGGGACCATCTCGATCGAGCTTGACGAGACGTCGCTCCCGGACGGCGTCGCGCTGCGTGAAGGTGGTCGCAACCCGATCACCAGGGCGGTTTCGAGCACCCTTCCCCTGACGGTCACCTTCGTCCTGGGGAAGGGTGACCGCCAGACGTTGAGCTGGGTGGACCAGGTCCCGCAGAGCCTGTTCAACGGTCTCTACTTCGGCCTGATCATCTCGCTCGGCGCGCTGGGGCTCTCGCTGATCTTCGGCACCACCGGTCTGACCAACTTCGCGCACGGTGAGATGGTGACCTTCGGCGCACTCGTGACGTACGCGCTCAACGTGATGGGCGCTGACATCTGGCTGGCCGGACTCCTCGCCGCGGGACTGGCCGCCGCGTTCGGGTTCGCGCAGGATCGGTTCTTCTGGCGCCCGATCCGGCGCCGAGGTACGAGCGTCCTCGCCATGATGATCATCTCGATCGGGGTGCAGTTCATCCTCCGGAACACCTACCAGTTCTTCACCGGTGGCAGGACGGAGACGTATCGCCAGTACACGACGCCAGAAGGCCACCGTCTCGGTCCGATCACCTTCTCCATCCGCGACCTGGTCTGCATGGCGATCGCGCTCGTGCTGGTCGTCGGTGTGACGGTGGCGCTCAGGAGGACCAGGCTCGGCCGGGCGACGCGCGCGGTGGCCAACAACGCGGCCCTCGCCGCGACGGCGGGCATCAACGTCGACCGGGTGATCGCGGCCGTCTGGTCCGTGGGCGCCCTGCTCGCCGGGACGTGCGGCCTGCTCCTCGGTTTCAGCCAGGCCGTGAAGTTCGACCTCGGCGCGCTCCAGCTCCTGGTGATGTTCGCCGCCATCACGGTGGGCGGACTCGGATCGGTGTGGGGAGCCGTCATCGGAAGTCTGCTCGTGGGCACCCTGATCGAGATGTCGACGCTGGTCATCCCGTCCGAGCTCAAGGTGGCGGCGGCGCTGTTCCTGCTCATCGGCGTGCTCCTCGTCCGGCCGCGAGGACTCCTCGGGCGCGCCGAGCGCATCGGTTGATCGAGAGGTTTGACATGGACATCCTGATGAGCGCCCTCCGGGCCGGTTTCTCCGTCGACGCGGCGTACTTCTGTCTCGCCGCCATCGGGCTCAACGTGCAGTTCGGATACGCGGGTCTGATCAACTTCGGCCAGGCCGGCTTCCTCGCCGTCGGCGCGTACGGGTTCGCGGTCGGCTCCGTCTCGCTGGGACTCCCCTTCTTCGCCGCCATCGGTCTCGGCCTGCTGTGCAGTGTCGCGCTGGGCCTCCTCCTGGGAGTGCCGACCCTGCGTCTGCGCGCGGACTACCTCGCCATCGCCACCATCGCCGCCTCGGAGGTCCTGCGGCTGTTCTTCGGCGCGGCGTTCCAGGGCGTCTTCCACGGACGCGACGGGATCTCCGGCTTCTCGGCGGGGTTCCAGGCGGCCAACCCGTTCCAGCAGCCGTTCCTCGGGTACCGGCCGACCGACCTGTGGGTCATGACGGTGGGCTGGGGTCTGGTCGTGGTGGTCAGCGTTTTCGTCTGGTCGATCATGCGCGCGCCATGGGGCCGGGTGCTCAAGGCGATCCGTGAGGACGAGGACGCGGTCCGCAGCCTGGGCAAGAGCGTCTACACGTACAAGATGCAGGCACTGGCGATCGGCGGTCTCATCGGCGCGCTCGGCGGGTTCATCGTCGCGCTGGGCCAGAACTCCGTGCAGCCGGACAACTTCAGCTTCGACCTGACGTTCATCGTCTGCACGATGCTCATTCTCGGCGGCGCGGCCCGGATCATGAGCCCAGTCGTGGGCGCGGTCCTCTTCTGGGCGCTCCTATCCCTGGTCAGCGGGATCCTGAGCGCGCTCACCGAAGGGCAGGACCCGGTCATCCCGACCTGGCTGATGACGGGCGACCAGATCGGAACGGTCAGGTTCATCCTCGTGGGAGTCGCCCTGGTGCTGCTGATGGTCTATCGACCCCAAGGAATCTTCGGAGATCGTAAGGAGATGGCGCTCAATGCCTGAACGCTCCAGCCCCCATCCGACCGTGATCCTCACGGCCGAGAAAGTGGAGCGGCGATTCGGCGGATTCACCGCCGTCGACGTGGACCACCTGGACATCCACCGGGGCGAGATCACCGCGCTCATCGGCCCCAACGGGGCGGGCAAGACCACGTTGTTCAACCTGCTGACCGGATTCGACCGTCCTGACGCCGGCCAGTGGACGTTCGACGGTCACCCACTGGCGGGTGTGGCCCCGCACAAGGTCGCTCGGCTGGGCATGGTCCGCACCTTCCAGCTGACGAAGGTCCTGTCCCGGCTGACGGTGCTGGAGAACATGAGGATCGCCGCGCCGGGTCAGCTCGGCGAGCGGCTGTGGACGGCCCCGTTCAGCGCGCTGTGGAAGCGGGGCGAGAAGGAGAACACCTCTCGTGCGCGTGCGCTCCTGGCGCGGTTCCTGCTGGACGACAAGCGCGACGAACTGGCCGGATCGCTTTCCGGCGGGCAACGGAAGCTGCTGGAGATGGCCCGCGCGCTCATGGTCGAGCCCCGGATGGTGATGCTCGACGAGCCCATGGCCGGGGTCAACCCGGCGCTCAAACAGTCGCTGCTCGGACACATCGTGTCGCTGCGCGACGACGGGGTGAGCGTGCTGTTCGTCGAGCACGACATGGACATGGTCCACGAGATCTCCGACCGCGTCGTCGTCATGGCCCAGGGCCGGGTGATCGCCGAGGGTACGGCACGAGAGGTCACGAACGACGAGCGGGTGGTCGGCGCCTATCTGGGTGAACGCTTCGGCAGCGACCTCGGCGAGACCGCCTCGGCGCTGAGCGGTGAGGGGGGCGGCCGGTGAGCGCGGCACGCGAACTGCTGGTCGCCGAAGATCTCGTGGCGGGGTACGTGCCGGGGGTCGACATCCTCAGGAAGGCCGGCCTCCGGTGCGACCAGGGGGAGCTGATCGGCATCATCGGGCCCAACGGGGCCGGGAAGTCGACCCTCCTCAAGTCGCTGTTCGGCCTCGTGCCGGTTCGCAGCGGGGCGGTCCGCCTACGCGGGGAGGACATCACCAATGAACGCGCGGACTCGCTCGTGGCCCGCGGTATCGGATTCGTGCCGCAGACCGAGAACGTCTTCACCAGCCTCTCGATCGAGGAGAACCTCCAGATGGGCTGCTACCAGGCGCCCGCGACGTTCGCCGAGCGGCTGGACTTCGTCGGTGGCCTGTTCCCCTCGCTGCTGGACAAGCGGAGCCAACCAGCCGGGTCGTTGTCCGGCGGGGAACGGCAGATGGTGGCGATGGGACGCGCGCTCATGATGAATCCCTCGGTGCTCCTGCTCGACGAGCCGTCCGCCGGTCTCTCGCCACACATGCAGGACGAGGTGTTCGTTCAGACCCGGAGCATCAATCGGGCCGGTGTCAGCGTCGTGATCGTCGAACAGAACGCACGGCGCTGCCTGGAGATCTGTGACCGCGGATACGTCCTGGACCAGGGGGCCAACTCCTTCACGGCGACGGGCCGGGAACTCATGCACGATCCCAAGGTCGTCGAGCTGTACCTGGGAACCCTGGGACGTGACGCATGACTCACTACAGGTATGCACGTATGGACATGGCGTACCCCGTAAGACCTATTTGTGGCACATGGCGCGGTCCGGTGAGCATATGACCATGACCGCAGCGTTCGCAGAGGGCATCGTCCACAACTTCGTCGGTGGACGATTCGTCGAGCCCGACACCACGTCGTTGTTCGACAACGTCGATCCCGCCACCGGCCACGTCGCCGCACGTGTACACGAGGCTGACGCCGCGCTGGTGGCGCGCGCCGTGCAGGCGGCACGTGACGCGCTCGGCGGTTCCTGGTCGCGGTGGACCACGAACGACCGTACGGCCCTGCTCCGCCGGGCGGCCGACCGCATCGAGGAGCGTTTCGAGGAGTTCGTCGCCGCCGAGGTGCGGGACACCGGCAAACCGGTGACGCACGCTCGTGACGTCGACGTCGCACGCGCCATCACGAACCTCCGGGCCTTCGCCGACATCGTCGGAGCGGCCGGTCAGGAGTCGTTCCTCACCGAACTGCCGGATGGACGCCGCGCGCTCAACTACGCGGTGCGCAAGCCGCTCGGGGTCGTCGCCGTGGTGGTCCCGTGGAACCTGCCGCTGCTGTTGCTGACCTGGAAGGTCGCACCGGCGCTCGCCTGCGGCAACGCCGTGGTGGTCAAGCCGAGCGAGGAGACACCCTCCACGGCGGCGCTGCTGGCCGAGGTGCTGCGTGAGGTGGGCCTGCCGGACGGCGTCTACAACGTGGTCCACGGGTTCGGCCGGGACTCCGCCGGGGAGTTCCTCACCGGGCACCCCGGCATCGACGGCGTCACGTTCACGGGTTCGACGGCGACCGGCGCGCACGTGATGCGGACCGTCGCCGCGCGGGTCCGGCCCGTGTCGTTCGAGCTGGGCGGCAAGAACGCGGCCGTCGTCTTCGCGGACGCCGATCTCGGCGCGACACTGGACGGGCTCACCCGGTCGATCTTCTCCAACACCGGCCAGGTGTGCCTGTGTACCGAGCGGGTCTACGTACAGCGCCCGATCTTCGACGACGTGGTCAACGGTCTCGCCGCCCGGGCCGAGGCGCTCGCCCTGGGCGACCCGCTCAGCGAGACGACGACGACCGGCCCACTCATCTCCCAGGCCCATCGGGACAAGGTGCTCGCCTACTTCGGCCTGGCCGAGGAGGCGGGTGCGAGGACCGTCGTCGGCGGCGGCGTCCCGGCGATGGGACCGGCCCTCGACGGCGGTTCCTGGATCGAGCCCACGATCTGGGTCGGTCTCGACCAGCGGGACCGTGTCATGCGGGAGGAGGTGTTCGGGCCGGTCGCCGGCCTGATCCCGTTCGACTCCGAGGAGGAGGCGATCGCTCTCGCGAACGACACCGAGTACGGTCTCGCGTCGTCCGTGTGGACCTCGGACCTCACCCGCGGCCACCGGGTCGCCCAGGCGATGCGGGTCGGCATGTCGTGGGTCAACACGTGGTACCTGCGGGACCTGCGCTCGCCGTTCGGCGGCATGGGCCTGTCCGGGATCGGCCGTGAGGGCGGCGAGGCCTCGCTCCATTTCTACACCGAGCCGACGAATGTGTGCGTGCAACTGTGAAGACGACGATTGACGATGCGGCCGACCGGCTGCTCACGGCGGCCAGAGACGCCGCCCCGTGCGCCCCGGTGCGGGACCTGATCGGCACCGGCGACATCGAGCGGGCGTACGCCGTGCAGGAGGCGGTCGCCGCCGAACGCGAGCGAGCGGGAGCCCGTGTCGTGGGGTGCAAAATCGGTCTCACCGCGAGGTCGGTGCAGGAGCAGTTCGGCGTCTTCGAGCCTGACTTCGGACTGGTGTTCGACGACATGCTGCACTCCCACGGCAGTGAGCTGGAGCGCGGCTCCTACCTTCAGCCCCGGGTCGAGGCCGAGGTCGCGTTCGTCCTCGAAGCGGACATCGAGCCGCCCCGGCCGTCGGTGGCCGACGTGATCCGGGCGACCGGCTTCGTCCTGCCGGCGATCGAGATCGTGGACTCGCGGATCGCGAACTGGGACATCACGATCAGCGACACGATCGCGGACAACGCCTCCAGCGGCGGGGTGGTGCTGGGAACGACCCCGCGATCGCTCGACGGCCTCGACCTCGCCGACGTCGGCATGGTCCTGGAGCACGACGGCGAGGACGTGGCGTTCGGCTCGGGCGCGGCGTGCATGGGATCGCCGGTGGTCTCGGCCACCTGGGTCGCGCGCGAACTCGCCCGCCGCGGCCGGCCGCTGCGGGCGGGCGACATCATCATGACCGGTGCGCTCGGGCCGATGGCCGAGGTGGCGGGCACCGGGCGTTTCACAGCTCGACTGGCCGGACTCGGCCAGGTCGAGGTCAGCTTCGTCGATCGGGAGATGTGATGGCCGCAGGGCGAAAGGCGGGGGCCGTCGTCATCGGCTCCGGCAATATCGGGACAGATCTCATGTTCAAGATCGAACGCCTCTCGGAGCGGCTCTCGATGGCGGCCATGGTAGGCATCGACCCGGAATCCGATGGTCTGGCGCGGGCCCGCAGGCATGGCGTCGCGACGACGGCGGAAGGCGTCGACGGGCTGGCGGACCTGCCCCAGTTCCGCGACGCGGCGGTGATCTTCGACGCGACCTCGGCCGGAGCACACGAGCGGCACGCCGCGTTCGCGCGCCGGCACGGAAAGCTCATGATCGACCTGACCCCGGCGGCCCTGGGACCCTACGCCGTGCCGACGGTCAACCTGGACGAGATGCACTTCGTCGACAACGTGAACATGGTGACGTGCGGCGGGCAGGCGACCATCCCGGTCGTCTCCGCCGTGGCCCGGGTCGCCCCGGTCGCCTACGCCGAGATCGTCGCGTCCATCGCGTCGCGCTCGGCCGGCCCTGGGACCCGCGCCAACATCGACGAGTTCACCGAGACCACGAGCCGGGCGATCGAGTCCGTCGGCGGTGCCGGAATCGGCAAGGCGATCATCATCCTCAACCCGGCGGACCCTCCCATCGTCATGAGGGACACCGTCTACTGCCTGGTGGAGGACTCCCCCGGCCGGGAACGGCTCGACCGGAACGCGGTGGCGCGCGCGGTCAGGGACATGGTCGCGCGGGTTCAGGAGTACGTCCCGGGGTACCGGCTCAAGCAGGACGTCCAGTTCGACCGGCTGGACGGCGTGTACGTCCCGGCGCTCGGCCGTACGTTCTCCGGGACCAAGGTCACGGTCTTCCTCGAAGTGTCCGGAGCCGGTCACTACCTGCCGGAGTACGCCGGCAATCTCGACATCATGACCTCGGCGGCCCTGCGGACGGCCGAGCGGATCCTTGAGCTGCGTGAGGGGGTTGAGCTATGAAGATCTACGTCCAAGATGTGACTCTACGTGATGGAATGCATGCGATGGGTCATTCTTACACGGCCGAACAGGTGCGCAGGATCGCGACGGCCGTCGACGCGGCGGGGGTCGACGCCATCGAGGTGGCGCACGGGGACGGCCTCGGTGGTTCGAGCGCGAACTACGGCTTCGGCGCCCATTCCGACCTTGAGTGGATCGACGCAGCGGCCGAGGTGCTGCAACGTGCCAGGCTCACCACCCTGCTCATCCCGGGGATCGGCACGATCAAGGATCTGGAGCGGGCGCACCGGCACGGCGTCACCAGCGTCCGGATCGCGACCCACTGCACCGAAGCCGACATCGCGGCACAGCACATCGACTGGGCCCGGTCGCATGACATGGACGTGTCCGGGTTCCTCATGCTCAGCCACATGCTGGACCCGGCGAGACTCGCCGCGCAGGCCGCGCTCATGGAGTCCTTCGGCGCCAACTGCGTCTACGTCACGGACTCGGGGGGACGCCTGACCGGCCGTGACGTCGCCGAACGCGTCGACGCCTACCGTGACGTGCTCGACCCGCGGACCGAGGTCGGGATCCACGCGCACGAGAACCTCTCGCTCTCGGTGGCGAACAGCGTGACCGCCGTCGAGCACGGGGCGGTGCGGGTGGACGTGGCGCTGGCCGGACAGGGCGCCGGTGCGGGCAACTGTCCCGCGGAGCCCTTCGTGGCGGTGGCCAATCTGCTGGGCTGGGAACACGGGTGCGACCTCTTCGCGCTGCAGGACGCCGCCGATGACATCGTCCGCCCGCTCCGCACGCGTCCCGTCAGGGTGGACCGCGAGACGCTGACCCTGGGGTACGCGGGCGTCTACTCCAGTTTCATCCTCCATGCCGGGCGAGCGGCCGAGAAGCACGGCCTCGACGTACGCGCCATCCTGATGGAGGCCGGGCGCCGCAGGCTCGTCGGCGGGCAGGAGGACATGATCGCGGACGTCGCGCTCGACCTCGCCGCCGCCGGACGGGAGGGCGACCGATGAGCCTGACGGACGGCGAGGTCGAGCGGCTCGCGCACGAGCTGGACGACGCCCAGACGTCGACACGCGCGGTCACCGGCCGATCGGGTGGCGAGGACTGGGACGTCGCGAGCGCGTACCGGGTGCAGCGGGCCCTCGTGTCCCGCCGCCGGTCACGCGGGGAACGGCCGATCGGTCTCAAGCTCGGGTTCACCAGCCGGGCCAAGATGCGCCAGATGGGGGTCCACGAGGTCATCGTCGGGCAGCTCACCGACGCGATGGACGTCCCGGACGGCGGTGAGCTGGGCCTCGGCGGCCTGATCCATCCGAGGGTGGAGCCCGAGGTCGCGTTCAGGATCGCCAGAGACGTGGACCCGGACGAGCCGTCGGCCTCCCTCGCGACCGCGGTGGACGCCGTGGCCCCCGCCCTGGAGATCATCGACTCGCGCTACCGGGACTTCCGGTTCTCCTACGCGGACGTGATCGCCGACAACACGTCCGCGGCGGCGTTCGTCGTCGGCCCGTGGAGCGCGGTGCGGCCACTGGACAACCTGGCGGTGCGGATGGACCTCGGATCCCGGACCGTGGCGGTCGGGAGTACGGGGGCCATCCTCGGAGATCCGCTGCGCGGCCTGCGGTTGCTCGCCGGGATCGCCCGCCGCCACTCGATCCCGCTCCGCGCGGGCGACGTCGTCCTCGCCGGGGCGGCGACCGCGGCGGTACCGCTCACCGAGGGCTTCGCCACCGCGCAGGTGTCGACCCTGGGCCGGGTGTCGGTGCGCGTGGCCGCGGGCCGGAGCGGGGGCGAGGCGTCATGACGGGCAGCCGCACGATCGACGGGCTCGCGCGTCCCCGCGGCAGGTTCCCGCACGTGAAGGTCGCGGGCGATCTGGTGTTCGTGTCCGGTACGAGCTCGCGACGGCCCGACAACACCTTCGTCGGCGTCGAGGTCGATGAGTTCGGCGCCACCGACCTCGACATCCGCGCCCAGACCCGTGCGGTCATCGAGAACATCGGCCGCATCCTCGGCGAGGTCGGGGCGACCCTGTCGGACGTGCTCCAGGTGACCGCCTACCTCACGTCCATGAACGACTTCGGCGGGTTCAACGAGGTCTACGCCGAGTTCTTCGACGAGGACGGCCCGACACGGACGACCGTCGCGGTCCATCAGCTCCCGCACCCGCACCTGCTCGTCGAGATGCAGGTCATCGCCCGCCGTCCACACCCGCACCCAGACGACCAAGGAGAACGCACGTGACGGACGCACTCATCCCGGTACCGATCAACTTCGCCTCGTGGATCAGTGAGCACGAGCACCTGCTGAAGCCGCCGGTGAACAACCGGACGATCCAGACCGGCAAGGACTTCATCGTCCAGGTCGTGGGCGGCCCGAACCAGCGGACCGACTTCCATCTCGACCCGTACGAGGAGTGGTTCTACCAGATCAAGGGCGACATGTATGTCGATCTCATGACGCCTGACGGCCCGCAGACGGTCCACATCAGGGAGGGCGAGGTGTGGCTCCTGCCTGGCAACCTGCCGCACTCGCCCCAGCGTCCGCAGGAAGGCTCCATCGGATTGGTCATCGAACGGATTCGCGAGGAGGGGACGCTGGAGAAGTTCCAGTGGTACTGCCCCACCTGTTCCAGCCTTGTCCACGAGGTGGAGCTTCAGGTGCGTGACATCGTCGAAGATCTTCCTCCCGTGTTCAAGGAGTTCTATGAGAGTGAGGACGGCCGGACCTGTGCCACCTGTGGAGCCGTGCACCCCGGCAAGGGCTGAAGGCGTGACCATGAGCGGCTCTATCGACGTACACACGCACTATGTTCCCCGTGGCTGGCCCGACCTCGGATCGGTGGAGGAGCCCGCCCCCTGGCTGCGCATCGACTCGGAGCGCGATGCCATGATCATGATGGGTTCCACGGAGTTCCGCGCCATCCAAGACAACTGCTGGGACGCCGAGGTGCGCATCGGCGAGATGGACGCCGACGGCGTGGACATCCAGGTCCTCTCGCCGACGCCGGCGTTCTTCTCCTATGGCCGGTCCGCCTCCCAGGCCGCCAAGATCTCGGCGATCTTCAACGATTTGGCGCTTGACATCTGCGCGCCCGCTCCGGACCGGCTGCTGCCGTTCTGCCAAGTGCCGCTGCAGGACACGGACGCGGCCTGCCGTGAACTGGAACGGTCGATCGCGAACGGCCATCGGGGGGTCGAGATCGGCAACCACGTGGGCGATCGGGATCTGGACAGCGCGGGCATCGTGACGTTCCTGCAGCACGCGGCCCGGCTGAACGTTCCCGTGTTCGTCCACCCCTGGGACATGGCCAGGTCGCCGCGGCTGGACCGGTGGATGGCGCAGTGGCTGACGGGAATGCCCGCCGAGACGCATCTGTCGATCCTCGCCATGATCCTCGGTGGCGTGTTCGACCGTATCGATCCCGGTCTGCGGATCTGCTTCGCCCACGGCGGCGGCTCGTTCGCGTTCTGGGTCGGGCGGATGGACAACGCGTGGCACCAGCGTCACGACGTCATCGGCACGTCCGAGCACCCACCGTCGCACTACCTCGGTCGCTTCCACACCGACTCGGTGGTCTTCGACCACCGGGCGCTGAAACTGCTGGTGGACACGATCGGCGTCGATCGGGTGATGCTCGGCAGCGACTACCCCTACCCCCTGGGCGAGCGTCCGGCAGGACGCGTGATCCACACGAGCCCCGACCTCGGGGAGGCCGAGCGCCGGGCGATCCTGCGCGGGAACGCCGAGACCTTCCTGGGTCTCTGACGTCTCAGTCGCGGGCCGGCGGGATCGGGGCGCCGGGTGATAGATCGGGTGGCAGATCGGATGGCAGGGAGAGGTCGCGTGCCGTACGGCGGAGGGTGTCGATCAACGCGGACGTCGCCGGGTTGAGACGGCGGTCGGCCTGCAGCGTGAGCCCGACGCTGTGCCCGATGCGCTTCAGGGAGATGGGGAGCATCGAGATCCGCGGATCCTCCCGGGCGATGAGGTCCGGCATCACCGCGATGTTGTGGGTCTCCAGGAGAAGGTGCCGGACCGTGAGGAACGACGTCGTCTCCACCCTGTTCTGCGGGAGCTCGAATCCGTTCTCCAGGAAGTACGTTTCGAGCTCACGCCGGAGCACCGTCTCGACCCCGGGCAGGATCCAGGGATACTCGGCGAGATCGTCCAGCCGAACATCGGAACGCCGGGCCAGCGGGTGCTGTGCGCCGACCACGACCCGTACCGACTCCTGGTACAGCGTGCGGCGCACGAGCCGTTCGTCCGACGGCGAGGTGAGACGGCCGACGACGACGTCGAGTCGTCCCGACTCCAGCTCGGCCAGCAGCATGTCCGTCCCGCCCTCGCGCACGATCACGGTGACCAGCGGGCGTTCGGCCTTGAGGGCCGCGATCGCCCGGGGGATCAGCAGGTTCGACCCGGTGAGGTGGGTCCCCACGACCACGGTTCCACGTTCCGCGTCGGCGATCTCGGCGACGTGGCGGGCCGCCTGGGAGAGCTGGGAGAGGACGGCGCGCGCGTGGGAGGTGAAGGCGACGCCGAAGTCGGTGGGGGTGAGCCCGCGGGGGCCTCGATCGTAGAGGGCGACGCCGAGGACCTGCTCGAGGTCTTGCAGGCTGCGGGTGACGACGGGCTGGGTCACGTGCAGGGCCCTGGCCGCGCCGATCACGGTTCCCTGAGTGCTCAGCACGTCGACCAGGACGAGGTGCCGCAGCTTGAGTCTTCCGTCGAGCAGCTTGGGGACGTGGTGCATGCGATCGAGTGTAGTCCGACCATGCCTGGGCGAACATGGAACATGGCGAGTAGTACTGATTTTGGCTATAGCATCACGGACATATGTCCACACGTAAGGTGAATGTCCTGATCCCACTATCGACCCGCATCGTGCTGGATGCTCTGACTGTCGGACTGGACGGCGGCTCATGGAAAGGCCGCCGGGATGCGAGGAGTGCGCGTTGAACGATCTGAACGGGATGATCGCGATCGTGACGGGAGGGTCGTCGGGAATCGGTGCGGCCACGGTGCGGCGGCTGATCGCCGACGGAGCGCATGTGGTCTCTGGCGACCTGGCACGGCCCGCCGACAACCCGCCGGAGCTTCACCACGTGAACCTCGACCTGGCCGATCCGGACGCGGGAACGGCTCTGGTGGACGCCACCTTGGAACGTTTCGGCCGCCTCGACATCCTCGTCAACAACGTCGGCATCGCGCCCACCCGGCCCTCCTTCGTGAGCACCACCGACGACGAGTGGGCGAGGACGTGGAGCGTCAACGTCATGAGCGCGGTGCGCGTCTCCCGAGCCGCGCTTCCCGCGCTGGAGGCGTCACGGCGGGGCGTGGTCGTGTTCGTCGCGTCGACCACCGGGCGGACGCCTGACCCGTACTTCGTCGACTACGCGGTCACGAAGGCCGGCCTGGTGACGCTGGCGAAGACGCTGTCGGAGGAGTTCGGCCCGCACGGCGTGCGGGTCAACTCGGTGTCGCCGGGCTCCATCCGCACGCCGCTGTGGGACCAGCCCGGCGGGTTCGTGGACGGCCTCTCGGCCCGTCTCGGCCTTCCCCGGGAGGAGGCCGTGCTGGCGTTCGTCCGTTCAGAGCGGCGGATCAGTCTCGGGCGTCCGGGACGCGCCGACGAGGTCGCCTCGGCCATCGCGTTCCTGGTGTCCGACGACGCTTCCTACATCACCGGGATCGACCTGGTCGTCGACGGCGGCTCGACGAAGTCGGTGTAACGGGACCGGTCCCGGCGCCGTGCTCGATCACCGCGGCGGCCGGTTTCGCCATGATCGAGCGGGCTGTGACGGCCGACGTGCCGTTCTCCTGGTTCACCGCCGATGAGGAGTTCGGGCAGAATCCCGGCCTGCGCGCCTTTCTGCTCGCCGTGAGGGTCGGCGGTTCCGCGTACCGGATGCCCTTGTGTGGATGTCCGGCGGATACTACGGCAACCCCTTGTCGGCGTGACCGTCGCCGCCGCGCCGCCGGTCGAAAGACGTACCCCTTGAAAGCGGGTCATCCACCCGAACGGCGGGCGAGGCGCTCGGTGTGAGCCGAGCGGCCCGCGGGCCGGCCCGCCGCGTGCGACGCCTCCTGGGCCAGGCCGTTGAGCGTGGTACGGACCACGCGCTCGGTCTGGAGATCGACCGCGCGCGGGTCGTCGAAGCGGACCAGGCCGTCGGCCAGCAGCACGGCCAGCCCGTGCAGCGCCGCCCACACGACGAACTCCGCCCCTTCCCGCGTGGGTCCCGGCAGTCCGCCGGCTTCGGCGAGCCGGTCGAGCTCCGCGGTGAGCACGTCGTGCGGGTGGGGGGAGATGGCGGAGTCCGGGGCGGTGGCGCCGCCGCGCAGCACGAGCCGGGCGACGGCTGGGTCGTCGAGCGACCAGCTCACATAGCTGCACCCCAGGGCGATCAGCCGCCGCTGCGGGTCGTCCCTTTGGCCGGGCGCGCGCTCGCAGTCCTGCCGCAGGCGCTCCCCGAGCCAGGCGAGCGTCCGCTCGGACAGAGCGCGCACCAGCGTGTCGCGGGAGGCGAAGTGGTGGTAGGCGGCGCTGGGGCTGACGCCGACACGCGCCGAGGCCTCGCGCAGGGACCAGCCGTCGGTGCCGCGCTCGCGTACGAGAGCCTCGGCGGCGTCAAGCAGTGCGCTGCGCAGGTCGCCATGGTGGTATCGCCCTTTTGCCATCGCCCGATCTTAACACTGCTCAGATGTCTGCTACGCTCGCACGCATCTCAACACTGTTCAGATTGGAGCTGGATCATGTGCCCCGCCGATGTGACGCCGAACCCGTCCCCTGACCTGAGCGTCTTTGCCGACGTACGGACGAGCCCGTCGCCGATCGTGCGCGGCGAGCCCGTCGAGGTGTCCGACGGCGTGTACGTCATCCCCGACAAGCGCGTCGAGCTCGTCCCGAACGTCGGCATCGTCGTGGGCGAGCGCGCCGCGCTGATCATCGACACCGGCATGGGCCCCCGCAACGGTACCCACGTCCTGGAGCAGGCCCGGCGCCTGGCCGGCGACCGGCACCTGTACCTGACCATCACGCATTTCCACCCCGAGCACGGGTTCGGGGCGCAGGCGTTCAAGAGTGCCGCGACGATCGTCTACAACGCCTCCCAGCGCGCGGAGCTGCACCGTAAGGGCGCCGCCTACGTCGAGATGTTCAAGGGTCTGAGCGCCGCCGCGGCCGCCGAGCTTGAAGGTGTCGAACTCGTCGACCCCGACCTGGTCTACGAGGGCCAGGCCGAGATCGACCTGGGCGGGCACAAGGCGGCGCTGCGGGCGGTCGGGCCGGCGCACACGGGCTCCGACCAGGTCATCGTCATCGACGACCGGGTGCTGTTCGGCGGTGACCTGATCGAGACCCGTATCTTCCCGATCGCGCCGTACTTCCCGCCGCACGACGTGGACGTGAACGGCCCTGGATGGATCGGCGTGCTCGATGATCTGATCGCCCGCGGCCCCGAGATCGTCGTGCCCGGCCACGGGGAGGTGGCAGACGTCTCATTGATCCGCGACGTCCGCGACTACCTCGACTACGTGTACGGGGAGGCCGCACGGCTGCGCGCGGCCGGAGTCTCCGCCGACGAGACGGCCGCGAAGATCGACGAACAGGCGCGCGCCCGCTGGAGCACCTGGGAACGCCCCGAGTGGATCGGCTTCGCCGCCCGTGCCTTCTACGCCGGCGCACATCGGTGACCGGCCGCAACGTGAGCGGTTCCGAAGCGGCTGGGCGGGAGGAAGAAGGACGACGGCAGCAGGGTATCGCGGCCTACGCGAGAATCTTCGACGTCCCCGAGCAGGAGGTGCCCGCCGTGTTCGCCGCGCGGGTGGGAACGGGGTTCACCGAGGAGGCGCTGCAAGCCGCCGGGGGTGCCGCATGGTCGCACCCCGCCCTCACCGGGCGCGACCGCAGCATCGCCGTCCTCACCGCCCTGGCCGCCCAGGGCGTCTCCGGCGACCGCCTGCTCACCCACCTGCGACTGGCCCGCGAGCACGGGCTCGGCGACGACGCCCTCACCGCCCTCATGACGCTCCTGGCCTGCTACATCGGATACCCCCGGGCCTCTCAGGCCATCGAGACCGTCCACGCCACGACGGCCGAGGCCGCCACGCGGCCCGCCCTCGCACACGCCCGGGACGCCGACGCCTCCACGCCTCACGCCTCCACCCAGACGGCCCATGACCACGTACGTCCCGCACCGAAATCGCAGAGCATATGAGCAAGCCCCGACGCGGTTATCACCCCCTCTGCGCACGGAGCACGACCGGCTGTCCGGACTGGCGCCCACCTTCAGCGAGGATGACCTGGCCCGGCCGTCCGGCGCGGCCGAATGGGACATCTCCCAGGTGCTCAGCCACCTGGGCAGTGGCACCGAGATCAGGCGGGCCACTCCCCCGGCCGCCTTGGGCCAAGGATCGAAGCCCGAGCGCGACGACATGGAGGCCATCTGGGCGACCTGGAACGGCATGACGCGCAGGCAGCGCGCCAATCGTCCTTGCGGTCGGGAGCCTGCGAGAGCCCTGGGTCTGGAAGCATGTCGACGTACCACGTACCACGAATCGCCTCTGGCCAAGTTGATCAGCTTCATCCGGAAAGCTTCGTGATCATCATTCAGTGCCGAGGCCTGCGCCCTGATCGCAGACGGCAAGAAGGCCGTGATCAGCGGCATCGACGTGGTCGAGGCGCCGTCCACCGCACCGGCTGCCCCGCCGCAGCGCCACCTCGCACTCGGCCTCGGCGGCCGCGTGCAGCCGTTCGCCGAGAAGTACGGCTACGAGCACCTGATGGACTTCACCAAGGCCCAGCTACGCCGGGAGTTGATCGGCCGGCTGGAGCACACACGCTGCCCGGTGTGCTGGATCGCACCACCTTCTACGACGAGAACGACAACGTGATGGCGGACCCGTTCTGACCTCCGGAGGGACCCGAGCGGCCCTCATGT
The DNA here is from genome assembly GCF_039536965.1 of Nonomuraea antimicrobica. Lineage (NCBI taxonomy): Bacteria > Bacillati > Actinomycetota > Actinomycetes > Streptosporangiales > Streptosporangiaceae > Nonomuraea > Nonomuraea antimicrobica. The sequence goes on from NZ_BAAAZP010000101.1 coordinate 27,856, forward strand.
CCAGACTGTCGGACGGCTCGGCGAGCAGGTGGTGCGTCGTGATCGACTGGGCGGCACACCCGCCGCCACGGCATCAGGAGGCCTCATGCCGCTCTCGCTCGACGGACTGGAGTTCGTCCCGGCCGCCCGACCCGCGCAAGTGACCAGGTGGCGTGCGACTGGCGAGGAGCAACCAGAGGCTTGGCGGCGATCCCCGGACTGAACCCGTCGCGGCTGGCCACTGCACGTGTTGCCACCTCAGCAGCGACGGCAGCAGAGGCCACGGCCACCGTCGCGGACCTGCGGCCTGGCGCGTCATCAAGGCCGCCGCCGATGTCACTGTCACCGCCACCAAAGTGGAGCTGTTCCCGATCCGCGTCGTGGTGGTGGTGAGCTCCCGCTCGAACAGCGCCTCGGCCGCGCTGGTCGGCCGCTCGATCTGCTTGGGCGTGGGCCGCTCGGTCCGGTCCTCAATCGGCGCGCAGCCGCTCCCCCGATGTCTCCACCGGGCACATCTTGTCGGCCAGCCACAGCGTCGGCTTGTCCTCACCGGCCACCGTCGGCCACCGCCCGGCACAGCGCGAACCGATTGTCACCCGCGAGTGGGGCGCCTGGTGATGGACTGCGAGACCCCGATCACGCCCGACCAGGGCAGCACCTACTGGTGTTCACCCCGGCAGACGGCGAGACCCGGCAGCGGCTGGAGCTGCTGCGGGTGCTCGGTCTTGAAGAGTTTCCCTCGGGGGTCACGGGGAGGATCGAACGTCGAGCTGACGTGTCGATACATGGATTGTTTGGTGTGGTGTGCGGGAGTGCCAATCAATGGTCTGTGCGTTAGAAATCTCAACGAGCGCACCGACGAGCAATCTCACTGATTCTGGATCAATATGTGAGAGACGAAGGGACGGTTACATGTCATTAGGGACCAAGATCAAGGCTCTGGCCTGTGCCGGCGCAACCGCGCTGGCCCTGATTGCTACACCCGGCACGGCACACGCCGGAACGGCCGGCGCCCAGATGGACGTGAGCGAAAGCTCCTTCTACGTGTCGTATGGCAACACCGTCGTCAGGGGATCCGTTAAATGGGGCAGCGGCTACTCCGCGACTATCACGGGCTCTCTGAAGGCCGCGTCCAATGGCCGAATCGCCTGCGTGCAGGGCTACACAGGCAGATGGACGTACGAGACCTCTGAATGGTGCACCCGGCAACTCCTTGCCGGACAATCAGAAAGCTTCAATTGGACGCTGAACCTGCCCTATGCGGGTGGTGTCCAGCACCTCTACGTCAGGTTAAGAGCTACGGAAGTAAGTAATGACTGGGACGACATGGTCGTAGGTGCCGACTACTGCAACCGTGATTCGATCTACTGCTCCAACGGCTGATCTTCACCGCAGGCTGGTACGCGGGCACCAGAGATCGTCCGCGAGCGACGCGCACAGTGGGTGGTGACGTCGCGGACGGACGCGGGGACGGTGCACACGAAGCATGTCGAGCGGGTGCCCGGTGAGCGACTGTCGCAGGTTCCGGCCGAGGCCCTGCGGGAGCGGCACAAGAAGGTCCCACGCTTCAAATGATCATGAAAAGAGGTGAGGCGCTGAGCGCGAATCTCAGCGCCTCACCTCGTGACCAACACTGGCCATCAGACCAGGTCAGTTGGGCCGCGAGCGGCCACCATGACGAGCATTCCGTGCGTGCTGGCAGTGTCCGCAGTCTGCCGGCACGCGAAGATCATTCCTCTCCGCTCAAGATCACCGAGCGGAGGCAACACCTGGGCGCGTGGGCCTGACAGCTCGCCCGGATCCCTGCTCCACCATCCGCACCGGCAGAACACTGACTTGTTCGGATGCTCCGGACAGCCTGGTGGAGAAGCCGGTGACGATGAGCAGCTGAACTGCCCGGCGTGTCCCTCAGCGTCGATCAGGCTTGCGTCATCGACAACAGCCCGCCCTGGGGGATCGTCAAAAAGCTCCTGGGATGGAGTGAGCAGTGCTCCTTCACGGGCGAGGGGCGATGACCCACGTCATCCAAGGCATGCCGCGGCTGAAATCCTCTCCTGCCCTCAGACCAGGAGCCCCAGGATTTCGGGCGCCTCCCAGGCCGTCAGCCGCCGCTCAGGGCCGGTTTCCTGATGCGCGAACTGGTTGATCAGGTCGGCGAGGGCTTGCCGGTCCTGCTCGGACAGATCCTGCAGGTGGACGTGAACGCCCGGCCTGCCCCGCGCAGCCCCGCCAGGTACGCGCGCGCCTCGACATGCAACTCGAGGTCCTCGTCCACCACCACCCACGACACCGACTCATCGGCGGCCACTTCCCTATTGAATAGGCGTGTTGTTCCTGTTCAGTAGAGGAGCTGATGTGGCGGACTGGCGCGTGTTCTGGGTGCCTCGGGAAGCCGTGCGGAGCGGGTGTTCGGCGGTCGGTTTTGGAGGGGTGGGAGGACCTTCCGGCGAGGGAGCGTGAGGTGGGTGTCCGGGCTGGAGACGCAATCTTCTTGTCGCCGGACTACCGGGTGGATACGCGTCTCGCCGCGTACGCACGATCGAGAGACTTCCGGTCCTGTACGCCGGAGACCCGGCGGAACTATGCGACGGACATCCGCCTGCTGCTGGACTTCCTGTGGAGCCGCGGCCGCGCCTGGACAGAGGCGCGGGAGCAGGATCTGGAGGACTTCGAGCATTGGCGCCGCCAGGAGAAATCGAACCCGGGCAGGATCGGCGGCACCAAGTGGGACCGCGAACTGGCCGCGTTCATGCACCTGTACAAGTGGGCCGTCAGGAACAAGATCGTGACGCGCAACCCGGTGGCGACCAAGCAAGTGATGGGCCGCTACGGGCAAGTGCTGACGGTCGCGGAGGGGCGGGCGAAGGACGCGCGGTCGAGCAACGTGCACTGGCTGACGCCGCGGACCTGGCGGCGGTGGATCGACGTCGGGTTGCGAGGCCACACGAAGGACGGGGTTCCCGAATCGGGCTGGGTGGGCCGCATAGAAGACCGGAACGTGGCCTTCGTGAAGGTGCTCGTCTCCTCGGGACTGCGCCGGAGCGAGGGTGGGTCGTTGCTGGCGTTCGAGGTTCCCCAGCGGCGGCTGAACGGCGGCCGGTACTACCGAGGCAAGATCTCAGCTGCGGTTACGCGGGTTGAAGAAGGCCCGGACGTTCTATGTCGCCTCGGAGGCCATCGGGGACGTCGAGGCCTACGTGGACTCCTCCCGGGCCTGGGCGGTGCGCCACGCTCAACGACAAGGCCTGTATGAGCAGTTGCCCGAGATGCGCCTCGTCACCAAGGTCACTCGCGGCCTGAACCCGGCGATTCATTGGGTGGACCGCGACGGCGTCGCTGGCAAGGATCTGCTGAGCAGGTTGCCCATCGCAGAGCGGGCATTGCTGTTCACCGAGGGCCCCCATGGACCGGAGCCGTTGTGGTTACGGCTGAATGAGCAAGGCCTGCCATTCCATCCGCATTCATGGAACGGGGTGTTCCGCACCGCCAACCAGCGCTGCAACGGCGGGGAGAACACGACCGAACCGCTGGCGGCCGAGACCATGGGCCCGCTGCTGGTCTGGGCGATGCGGATGGTCGACGACTTCGCCGACGACATCCTCGCCGCCTGGGCCGAGACGCAGCGGCTGAAGGCGGCCGCTTGCTCCAACCCTTCCACTCCGGCGGGGAAAGCGGCTCTGCACGCCTACCTCGACCCGCTGATCAACGGTATGGCTCCGCTCCCGGCCACGCCGAACCAGGGTCGCGTGGCCTTGGCCCGCCATTACGTGGGCGGCAAGGCCGGCGCCTCCGAATCTCAGATCCGGACGTTCTCCGAGCAAAACGATCTGAAAGCCGCAGTGGGCGGCCGGCCGGGCCCTTGCCCGTTGAATATTTTGGTGACCGGTTGGATCGCCGGAGGTCCGTGGCGGGAGGTGCTCGACTTCAATGAGGCCGCTGGCCTGATGCGGCACCTGGGAACAGCCGCTTTCGTGGTCTGCGCGTATTTGACCGGGATGAGCCCGGGAGAGGTTCTCGGCCTGCGGACTGGATGCTGTCCCGATCCCAAGCACGACGAGCACGGAAACGTCGGCCGACACCTGATCCGCGGCCGCGACTACAAGAACTCCGTCGACGAACACGGCAACCACCGATCGGCTGGGACGGAACGTGAGGTCCCCTGGGTTGCGATCACGCCGGTCGTCAACGCCGTCCGGGTCCCGGAACGCATGGTTCCGGAAGGCTGCCTGCTGTTCGACCACGACGCCCACGACCTGCGCAAGAGCCGGCCTGGCACAGGCTCACTCAAACCTATCTCGCTCGGGACACGCATCGAGGCGTTCATCGCATGGGCCAATGCGGAGGCAACAACCCACGGGCTCAGCGACCAGTTCGTCCCGCCCGACCCTCACGGTCCGGTCGGGACCCAGCGATTCCGCAGGTCGCTGGCCTGGCACATCGCCCGACGGCCGAACGGCCTTGTCGCGCTCGCCATCCAGTACGGGCATCTGCGAAGCACATTCGTCTCGGACGGCTACGCATCCCGCAGCCGTGGCGGCATTCACGAGCTTATCGACGTCGAGACCGTCCGGGCGGTCGCTGACACCGTCGCCGACCTGCGCGACGGCCTGCAGGCCGGGGAGGGCATCTCCGGGCCTGCGGCCCGGCGGGTCATCAAGGCCGTCGCCAGCGCCACGGTCTTCGCTGGAGCGACCATCACCGCGCTCACCGCCCGGCGCCTGATCGCCAACGAAGACGTCATGATCTATGACAACCCGCAGGCGTTTGTGCTCTGCCACTACAAAAGGGCCCAGGCGCTCTGCCACCGCGACGGTGTGAAGGACACCCCCAGCCTCGACCACTGTGTCCCCGGCTGCGGCAACATCGTCCGCACCGATCGCCACGCCACCGACCTCCGCGACCACGCCGACGTTCTGGACAAGCGCGCTGCACACACCCCCCAGCCGATCAGCGACCGACTCCACGCACGCGCCGGCAAGCTTCGTGCCCTGGCCGACAACCACAACCACAGCCAGATCACCCTCCAGGAGCCCTCCGCATGAGCCCCGCCCCCGACGAACGCGAACGCATCCGCGCCGCCATGGACCGCATCCTGACCGGCACCCCTCAGAACTCCAACGGCGCTCTCACCATCGTCGCACTCGCCCGCGAAGCCGACGTTCCCAGAAACGCGCTGACCCAGCGGCATCCCGACCTGCGGAACGAGTTCTACGAGCGCGTCAAAGCACGCGGGGCGACCCCTGACGTTGAAGTGCGCCTTCGCGACACGATCACCAAGCTGAAGAAGACGATCGCGAACAAGAACAAGGAACTCGCCCAGATCAGGGAGGATGTCCCCACCCTGGTTCGGGTCGTCCACCAGCTCACCCTTGAGAACCAGGAACTGCGGGCGCAGCTGGAACCGCCCGAACCGAACGTCACGCCGCTACACCGTCGGCGCTGAGATTGTCTTCAATCTACTGGCAAGACGCCGAGGAGCGGTCTTTCTCATACAAGTCCGATCATGGCCCGCGCACGCTTTCATGATCAATCGTTAGTTCGGCGCCCATACTGGTGCTCGTCTTCAGCGCCAGACCCTTATCTTGTCGGCCAGCCCCGCGAGGGACTCGACCGGGTGCTCGACCTCCGTCCACGGTGGCGTGAGGTCAGTGGGCTCGAAGCGGGGCACCACGTGCAGGTGGAAGTGGAAGACGCTCTGCCAGGCCGTCTCGCCGCTGGCGTGCCAGAGATTCACGCCAGGAGCCCCGAGCGCGCCGACGATCCGTCGAGACACCTCGACCGCAGCCCGCACATCACGTGCGCCGCCGTCTCCACCGGAATCTCCCCCAGATCCCGGTGGTGCGCTCTCGGCACGACCAGCGCGTGACCCTTGGTGGCCTGGGCGACGTCGAGGAAAGCGATGGCGTGCTCGTCCTCGTGGATGGTCTGCGAGGGCTCAGTACCGGCGACGATACGGCAGAAGATGCAGCTCATGAGCGGCATGATCACAGCGCACCTGGCTGGCACACAAATGCATTTTCTGGCATCCCGGTCGCAACGGAGAAATTTTCACCGAAGTAGCGTCTGATCTGCGGTAATACAGAGGCTTCGTGAATTGGATCTCGATTTGCTTACGGTGCGGAAGCCGAACGATGGACGATCAGCGATCGCGGTCTGCCCACAGATGCGCGAGACGCTCCATCAACTCTCCGACTGAGACCGGTACTCCCGAAGCTGCCACCAAGTGCCAAGTAGCTCTGTAGCGGATCGCGTGGGGAGCCGTCTGGAGTTCCCGTCTTTCTCGCCTTCGCCCGTGTCCGCCTCGTTCACGGTGGTCGGGTCATGACGACTGTGGGGGGCCGGGAGGCAGGTGACAGTCATGCGGGCGGCCGTCGCCTGTCGGGCGCGGGGCCATGCCGTGCAGCAGGGGGGCACGGCCCAGGCCGAGCCGCCGATAGCGGTGGTGTGCCGACCGATTCGAACTCGGCGGTCCGGTTGTGCTCGTCGAGCCAGATGATCGCGGACGCGGCCATGGTCCCGTCCGGGCCGGCTGGCTGTTCCACACCCAAGTCACCGGCGCCGGGGCGTGGTGTTGGGGGGTTGGGTGGGTCAGGTGTGGTGGGGGTGAAGAGCATGACCCAGTGGTCGTTCTCGGGGTCGTGGAGCATTTCGCTGTCGAAGGTGAGCGGGCCCTTTGCCGGGTGGTTGACGTGTTTCATCGCGGAACTCCAGGTCCCGATCTCCCCCTTCTGCCAGTGGCGGTCGAACTCGGGGTTGCATGTCGAGAGTTCGCGGAACAGGGAGCGGAGATACTCGTCTTCCGGGTAGTGGCTGAGTGCTTTGCGGAGTTCGGCGGTGGCCACCCGGGCTAGTTGTTCGGCCCCTTCGTTCCCGAGTACTTTGTCGAGTCCCGATGCGGTGAAGGCCTGGTAGGCGATGTTGCGGCCGTAGGGTCCGTCGTCGAAGAGGGGCCCGAACAGGTCCGCGGCGGCGGTGTTGAAGGCGAGCATGTCGAGCCGGCCGTCGTGGATGGTGACCGGCATGACGTCGTTCAGGCCGTCGAGTAGCTGCTGGAGGCCGGGGCGGATCTCGGTGGCGGGTGCCCGCGATGGCGGGGGGCGCTCGCCGGCGAGGCGAAAGAGGTGGTCCCGTTCGGCGTTCGAGAGCCGGAACGCTCGGGCCAGTGCGGTGAGGATCTCCCGCGACGGGCGGGCGGCGCGGCCCTGTTCGAGGCGGGTGTAGTACTCGACCGAGATGCCCGCGATGTCGGCGAGTTCCTGACGTCGCAGACCCGGGACACGCCGGTGGGACAGAGGGGAGGCTCCGGGCCGATCCCGGGGCGCCATCTGGGAGCGGTGGTGACGTAGGTACTCGCCCAGACCTGACCGCTCATCTCCCCGCATGGATTCATTGTCCCTCCCCGTGGGGCGAGCTCCCGGTCGGAGTGTGGCCCTGTGGGTACCAGGCTCGAGGCGATCTCCCTGACTGTCGGAGGCTGCGTCAGGGTCGGTGGTGACGCAGAACGCGGACGTCGACGCGGGGTCGACGCCACCGCCAGCACCCACCCGACCCCAGCCCAGGAGACTCCCCCATGACCACAGCCAACCGATCCCTGATCATGACCGGCGCCACCCGAGGGATCGGACTGCAGGCCGCGCGGGACGTCCTCAGACGCCGCCCCGACACCCACCTGGTCGTTCTCGGACGGGCCTCCTCCGCCGCCGAGACACTGCCGGGCCTGCGGGAGATCTCCCCACACGTCTCACACGTCGACATCGATCTGGCGAGCAAAGCCAGCGTCGCCGCCGCCGGCGCGCGCCTGGAAGACCTCCTCGACTCCGGCGCCCTGCCTCCGCTGTGGGGCCTGGTCTTCAACGCGGGTGTGCACCTGTCCAACGCGTTGGAGGCCACGGTCGACGGTTACGAGCGGACCTTCGCCGTGAACGTCATGTCCACCCACCAGCTCCTGCGGCAACTCCACCCCCACCTTCACCCACCGGCCCGCATCGTCGTCACGGTCAGCGACGCCCACTTCGGCGACCTCCGACACACCGGAGGAACCATGCCCTCGCCCCGGTGGGCCATCCCGGACATCTCCCGACCCGGAGCGTTCAACCGCTCCGGGAACGTCCGAGCCGGCCGCCGTGCCTACGTCACCAGCAAACTCGGCGGCATATACCTGGTCCACGAGTGGTCCCGCCGCCTGCCCGAAGGCGTCGACATCATCGCCTACAACCCCAGCCTCGTCATCGGAACCGGACTCGCCCGAGAAACCGGCGGCGCGTTCCCCTTCCTGATGCGGAGAATCGTCCCGATACTGGCGGCCACACCCCTGGTAGACACCCCCGCCCCCGCGGGCAAGAAACTCGCCGACGCCATCCTCGGCGCTACCCCCGCCCCGACCGGCGCCTACATCCACCGAACCAAAGCCATGCCGTCTTCCGCCGAGTCCTACGACCCCGACCGCGAACACGCCCTCTGGAACTGGCTGGAACAACTCCCACGGGAACAGACCCCACGAACAACCAACTGACAAACCGTCAAGGGGGCCCGCGGTGCTTCCCCACCCACCCACCCACCGCACCCACCGCACCCAGCCCACCAATCGCGGCGGGCCAGCGCACCCGCCGAACCGCCGGAGCCGCAGCACAGAGCCAAAACCACGGATACCCGGAACGGGCAGACGGTCGCCGCCGGGGCTCGGGCGACGACAGACGGAAACACAGCCCGGAGACACAGGAACCAACGGGGCACGGTCAGAGGAAGTCGTACAGGGGCGCGGAGGCACGGTAGACGCCGAAAGGCCGCAACCACGGGGGTGGGCCGCTGATGCCTGGCTGCCCATCCGCCCGGGATACTGGGGCGATGGACAGCTATGAGGGCACCGCGGCGCTCGAATGGTGGTCCAACCGGTCGACGTGCTTGTGCAGGCTCAGCGTGCGAGCCGCTGTCCGCTGCTCCAACTGCCCCTGGGAGAACATCTTCTCTGACGGCGCACCACTCCACGTTCCGTACCGGACAAAACCGGAACGAACGTAGCGGCAGTGATCAGCAACCCGCCACAGGAGATCAACTCTTTCGTTACCGCAGGTCAGAATCAGGACGCCGGCAAGACAGCCGCAAGAACTTCAACACGCAGACTTGACGGGGAAGGCCACCGCTCGTTCAGCCCAGTAGTGCCGCTCTGCCGCACCCGACCTGCCCAACATGCCGTACGGACCCCCAGATACCTTGCCGCACTACTGCGAGTCACCAAAGATGACCGCACCCGCCCGGACACGCTGATCGGTGACAAGGGCTACTCCACCCGCAAGATCCGGCTCGACCTGCGCCGGTGTGGGATCAAGGCGGTCATCCCCGAGCGGCGCGACCAGATCGCCAACCGCAAGCGCAGGGGTAGCCGCGGAGGCCGCCCGCACGCCTTCGACGCCCTCGCCTACAAGCAACGCAATCTGGTCGAGCGCTGCGTCGGCAAGCTCAAGCAATGGCGTGCCATCGCCACCCGCTTCGACAAGCCGGCCAGCCGCTACCTCGCGGGTGTCACCATCGCCTCTCTCATGTTCTGGCTCCGGCACGCCGAATTGTCAGCCACTCCCCTGGCGAACTGGTGTCACCGGCCGCCGACGAAGGCCGCGGCGGGGATGAACAGCTCGTGCCCGGTGCCGAACCGCACCCGTACGCCTTCCCGGGTCCACTGTGTGGAGATTACCGGCTGGTCGGCGGCGCCTGCGAAGCCCACGTCGATGAAGTGGCCGTATTGAAGCGACGGATCGCGTCCCGCGTACAGACGGTAGGTGTCCTCCAGCAGCGAGTGGTAGCGGATGAACGCCACCACGTGCGAGGACTCGTCGTCGTAGGCGACGGTGGCCGGCTGCCGGTCGGTGTAGAGGGTCTGCTGGGTGGGCCAGGTCAGCGCGATCATCGCCCCTGCGCACAGCACGGCGCCCGCAACCAGGCCGGCCGCCAGCAGGCCGAGCCGTCTCAGCCAGGGCCCGGCCTGGTCGCGGGTTCCAGATGGCGCGGGCGTGCGGACCACCATGAGATGCCTCCCGATCATTGTGCCGACGTGACGACCCTTCCAGCCCCGCCTTTCACTCCCCTTTCGCCCGGCTTGCCATCAGTTTCTCCCGAGGGGACCGTCGCCTTTGGGCGTCGGGGGAATCGGAAGCGGGAGGGCCGTCAAGGCCCGAGCGTGCCTTGACCTGTCGGGTCTGCGCATCAGACATCTCCGTACATAGCGCATTGGATGTGTGGCGCTGTGACAATGATCGTGTGAGTCGTCAGGTGCGCACCTCCTCCGGCGCGGCGTATGACCTTGGGTACCACGTCGTGTGGTGCCCGAAGTACCGTCGCCCGGGTCCTTGGTGGTCGGGTCAAGACGCGCCTTGAGGAGTTGATCCGCGCCAGGGCCGGCGAACATGGCTGGGAGATCGTGGCGCTTGAGGTGATGCCCGACCAGGTGCGCCTGTTCGTCAAGGCGCACCCGAAGAACTCGCCGTCGTACGTGGCCAACCAGTTCAATGGGTTCACCTCCCACCATCTGCGTGCCGAGTTCGGCCGCCTGCGCTCCCAACTGCCCACGCTGTGGTCGAGGTCCTACTTCGTGGCCACGGTCGGCGCGGTGTCCGCCGAGACGGTTCAGCGCTACATCGAGACGCAGTACGAGCGAACGCCGCTTTGGAGCACCGCCGCGCGGCCTACCGCAAGGCGGGCGTGACGGTCCGGTATGGCGACCAGTCGGGCGAGTTGAAGCACATCCGTGCCGACGACCCTGACGGGCAGGCGCGTTGGTCGTTCTCCTCCCAGCAGGCCACCCTGCGCCGTCTGGACAAGGCATTCCGCGCGTTCTTCGACCGCATGAGGCAAGGCCGGACGCCGGGTTTCCCGCGCTTCAAAGGGCGCGGCTGGTTCGACACCGTGGAGTGGCCCAAGGACGGCGACGGCTGCCGCTGGGATTCCCGGCCCGAGCACCCGACCGCGACGTTCGTCCGCCTCCAGGGCATCGGACATGTCCGCATCCACCAGCACCGCCGCGTCCTGGGCACAGTGAAGACGATCGGCGTGAAGCGGGAAGGTTCCCGCTGGTACGTGGTGCTGTCGTGCGACGATGTGCCCGCCGAACCGTTCCCGGCCACCGGCGCGGTGGTCGGTGTGGACATGGGCGTCGCCTCGCTCGTCACCACCTCCGATGGTGTACACGTCACCAATGCGCGTCACCAGGCCGCCTCCGCTGACCGTCTGGCCGCGGCGCGGCGGGATCTGGCTCGTAAGAAGCGCAGGTCCAAACGTCGCCGTAAGGCTGTGGCCCGTGTCGCCGTGCTGCACGCCAAGGTGCGCCGTCAGCGTCTCGACGGCGCGCACAAGGCGGCGCTGGCGCTGGTCCACGACTATGACGTGATCGTGCACGAGGACTTGCTGATCACGAACATGACCAAGCGGGCCGCACCCAGACCGGACGGCGCGGGCCACTTCCTGCCGAAACGTGCGCGCAATGTGGGCACGTGGCGAAGGAGAACCGCGTCACCCAAGCCGAGTTCCGATCTTCGGCGTGCGGGTATCAGGCGCACGCCGACGTGAACGCGGCTGTCAACATCTTGAGGGCAGGGCTTGCCCTTCGCCGGGCTGCAGAAGCGGCTTAGCGAGAAGCCGCCTCCTTCAGGAGGTGGAGGAGTCACCCTGCCGGCTCTTGCCTCCGGGCTCGGCCGGCACGGGGTATTCGCCAGTCAGCCGTCGTGCGAGGAACGCCGCTCTGTGTTCGCGCTCCGGATTCCAGCAGCTGAGATGCGCTCAGTGGTGGGAGGATCGGTGCCGAGATAGAGACGCATGCCGGGCTTCGTGCCCGACGCGCGAACCACGACCCGGCCGTGACGGTCGTTGTCGAAGATGGTCACGTCCTGTGCTCGGCGCTGGAGTGCCAGCCGGGACCGCCGCTCGGACGGTCGGCCTGGTCGGCGCCCGCTGTGGTGGTGCGGTCAGGACGGACCGTTGGGGCACCCGCCCTTGCGCTATTGTAATTGCGAAGATGCGTAATTGCTTTGAGTGTGGTGTTCGCAGAATGTGTCGTGCGGGCGGATGTGAGGAGCTGGTGAGCACGGTGTTTGCTGCTGCGGTGCGGGAACGGGCCGGCCTGGCCTGGCAGGCGCTGCAGGCCGCCCGCGACGCTGATGACGCGCACGCGATGCTGGTGGCCGAGGCCGAGTGGGAGGACGCTTGGCGGCTGGCCCAGGCGCACGGGGTCCCCATCGAGCAGGGCCGGCCCGGGTCGCAGGAGGAGGCGGGGCGTGATGTCGATACCGCTGTATGAGGCCAAGGCCGAGCTGTTTCGGCTGCTGGGCCATCCGGTGCGGATCCGGGTGCTGGAGCTGCTGCAGGACGGGCCGATGCCGGTGCGGGAGTTGCTGGCCGCGATTGAGGTGGAGCCGACCGGGTTGTCGCAGCATCTGGCGGTGCTGCGCCGCTCGGGCATGGTGAGCGCGCAGCGCGAGGGGGCCACCATGGTCTACGCGCTTGCCGGTGGCCGGGTGGCCGGGCTGCTGCGCGCGGCTCGCGAGCTGCTGACAGAAAAGCTGGCGGGACAGAGCGAGCTGCTCAGCGAGTTGCTGGAGGACAATGCCGGAAGCGGCGCCTCGTGAGCCCGTTGCCCTCGGCGGGCTGGGCCTGCCTGACCGCCGTCGGTCACCGCCCGCGCCGGCTGCCGGTCGGGCTGACGGCGGCGATCGTGAAGGTGGGCGTTCCGGCTGCTGCCGAGGCCGGGGTTTCCACCAGGTCGCGGCACGTGAGCGCGTTGCAGAGCGGGCTGTCGGCCGGGTTGCGGCAGCCACCGTATCAGCCCCGACCCGGGTGATCTTCTGCTGATCGTCCGGGTCCTGGCTGGTGAGCGGTGGAGAGGCGACGATGGGGTTGTGGCGGAAGATCGCGCAGACGGGCCGGGTGGCCGAGCCCGCGCCGGAGCGCGCACCAGGTGAGCCGCCGGCGAAGGCGGCGGAGCTTGCCGGATCGGTCCAGATCAGACATGTGGACGCGGGGTCGTGCAACGGGTGCGAGGTGGAGATCGCTTCGGCGTTCGGCCCGGTCTATGACGCCGAACGGTACGGCGCGCGGCTGGTGGCTTCGCCGCGGCATGCGGACGCCCTGCTGGTGACCGGGCCGGTGGCCCGCAACATGGAGGTGGCGCTGCAGCGCACCTATGACGCGGTTGCTGAGCCGCGGCTGGTGATCGCGCTGGGTGACTGCGCGCGCAACTGCGGGGCGTTCGCCGGCGCCTACGGGGTGGTCGGAGCGGTGAGCGACGTGGTGCCGGTGGATGTGGAGGTGCCGGGGTGCCCGCCGGAGCCTGAGGCGATCGTGACGGCGTTGCGGGGGCTGACCGGCCGATGAACCTGGTCGGCACGCTGTATGTGGTGGCGCTGTCCGGCTGCGCGGTCGCCGCACTGGCCGCCCTGATCGCCCCGCCGCGGGCGCGGCTGCATCTGGCGGGCTGGTGTACGGCAGAAGCTGGCGCTGTGGGCGCGGCGGCCGGTGCGGCGGCCGTTGTGGCCGCGGGGCCCGGTCCGAGCTGGTCGGCCTGGCTGCCGGAGCTGCTGCCGCTGGCCGGGGTGCGGCTGGCGGTCGACCCTCTGGGCGGGGTGTTCATCGCGGTCACCGGGGTGGTGGCGGTGTGTGCGGCGATCTACGGGATCGGCTACTGCGGCCACGGCCTGGACGGACGCGTGGTCCAGTCCGTGCTGCCGCTGTTCGTGGCGGCCATGCTGGTGGTGCCCGCCGCGGCCAGTGTGAGCACGTTCCTGCTCGCCTGGGAGCTGATGGCCGTCTCGTCGCTGCTGCTGGTGCTGGCCGAGCACCGGCGGCGGGAGGCGGTGGGCCGGGCTGGGCTGTGGTACGCGGTCATGACCCACCTCGGCCTGGTGACGATCCTGACCGGGCTGGTCGCGTTCGCCGCCGGGGCCGGTGGGGAGAGCTTCGAGCACCTGCGCGCCGCCGAGCTGCCACCGGCCGCCAAGACCGTCGTGTTCCTGGCGACGTTCGCCGGGTTCGCCGCCAAGGCGGGCATCGTGCCGCTGCACGTGTGGCTGCCACGGGCGCACCCGGAGGCGCCGAGTCACGTCTCGGCGCTGATGAGCGCGGCAATGGTGAACCTGGGCGCCTACGGCGTCATCCGCGTCGGACTGGATCTGCTGCGCGACGGGCCGACCTGGTGGTGGCTGCTGGTGCTGGCGGCCGGAGCGGCGTCGGCGCTGTTCGGGATCTTGCAGGCGGTGGTGACCTCGGACCTGAAACGGCTGCTGGGCTACTCCACGACGGAGAACATGGGCCTGGTGCTGGTCGGGGTGGGCGCGGCGGGCTTCTTCGCCGCGTCCGAGCTGCCGGTGCCGGCGGCGTTGGCACTGGCCGCGGCGCTGCTGCACGTGGTCAACCACGCCGCGTTCAAGACAGTGCTGTTCCTGTCGGCAGGGTCGGTGCTGCACGCGACGGGCACCCGGGACCTGGACGCGCTGGGCGGGCTGCGCACGCGGATGCCGTACACCACCGTCGTGTTCGCGGTCGGGGCCTTGTGCGCCTCGGCGCTGCCACCCGGCAACGCCTTCGTCAGCGAGTGGCGGCTGCTGCAGAGCCTGATCCACGCCCTGCCGGGCTCCGGGGTGGCGGGTGCGGTGACGATGCCGCCGGCCGTCGCGATCATCGCGCTGTCGGCGGGGCTGGCGGTCGCCACCTTCGTCAAGGCCTTCGGCGTGGGCTTCTTGGCCCGGCCGCGCAGCGCGGAGGCCGAGCGGGCCGGTGAAAGCTCGCCGGCCATGCTGGGCGCCATGACACTAGCGGTGGCAGCCTGCGTGGCTTTGGCACTGGCTCCCACGCTGGTCGTGCCCGCGCTCGGCCAGGCGGTCGGCGCGGTGTTCCCGGGACGGGACGTGGTGAACGGGGAGCTGGCACTACGGCTGAACGGGATCTCCGGGATGATCTCGCCGCTGCTGATCGCCGTCGCCCTCATGACCGCTGTCGTCGCCGTACTGGGCCTGGTACGGGTGACGGCGACGCGGCGGGTGCGGCGCGCCGCACGGCTCTGGGACTGCGGCGCCGGGCCGATGTCGGCCCGGATGGAGTACACCGCCACGTCGTTCGCCGAACCGTTGCAGCGGGTCTTCGACAACGTGCTTGCCCCCGAAAACGACGTGGACGTCACCCCGGTGAAGGAGTCGGCCTACTTGGTGGAACGCGTGCGCTTCCACGCGCAGGTGCCGGACCGGATCGAGCACCGGCTCTACGATCCGCTGATCGCCGCCGCGGCGGCCGTCGGAAGGGGAGCCCGCGCCCTGGCCACCGGCAGCGTACACCGCTATCTCGGCTACGGGTTCTGGACGCTGATCGCGGCGCTCGCCGTCTTGGTGGTCCTGTGGTGATGGGCGTGATCGGAGCGGTGCTCCAGGTGATCGTCGTCGTGGCCGGCGCGCCGCTGCTGGTGGGGGTGATGCGGCAAGTCCGCGCCCGGCTGGAGGGACGCGCCGGGGCCGGCGTCTGGCAGCCGTGGCGGGACCTGCGCAAGCTGATGCGCAAGGAGCCGATCACCCCGCACGGCACCGGCTGGGTGTTCCGCGTGGCCCCGCTGCTGCTGGCAGGCACCACGCTGGTGGTGGCCGCAGCGGTGCCGCTGGTGACCACGGCCTCGCCGATGGACGGCGTCGCCGACCTGTTCGCGGTGACCGCGCTCCTGGCGCTGGGATCGGTGGCGCTCGCGCTGGGCGGGCTGGACACCGGCACGGCATTCGGCGGGATGGGCGCCAGCCGGGAGATGACCGTGCTGGCACTGGTGGAGCCGACGATCCTGGTCTCGACCTTCGCGCTGTCGATCAGAGTCGGCTCCACCAGCCTGGGAACGATCGTCACCGCGACCGTGCAGGACCCGCTGACGGTCATCTCCCCGGCGAGCCTGCTGGCCGCGGTCGCGCTGGCCATCGTCACGATCGCCGAGACCGGCCGCATCCCGGTCGACAACCCCTCCACGCACCTGGAGCTGACGATGATCCACGAGGCGATGGTGCTGGAGTACGCCGGACCGGACCTGGCGCTGGTCGAGTGGGCGTCGGCGATGCGGCTGTCGGTGCTCCTGGGCCTGCTGTCCAGCCTGTTCTTCCCGCTGGGGATCGCAGGCGCGGACGCGGGAGTGCTCGCCCTGCTGGTGGCGGTGATCGCGCTCGTGGCGAAGGTGGGGGTGCTGGGAGTGGTCTTGGCGGTCGGTGAGGTGTTCATGGCCAAGCTCCGGCTGTTTCGCGTTCCCGAACTGCTGGCCGGATCGTTCCTGTTGGCGCTGCTGGCCGTGGCCGCTTCCTTCTTCCTGGCCTGAACGTGGGCGTGAACATGACTGACGCGATGTACATCCAGCTACTCGACCTGGCGTGCGGGGCGTTCCTGCTCACGGGCGTGCTGGTGCTGTGGCGGCGCGAGCTGTCGGCGATCGTGTGGCTGTTCGCCCTGCAAGGGGTGGCCCTGACCGCGCTGATCGTCGTCATGGGCGCCCGGGAGGGCGACCTCGAGCTGATCCTGGTCGGTGCCGGGGTGGGCGCCTTGCGTGCCGCGCTGCTGCCGTACCTGATGCGCCGCGCGCCGGCGGCGAGCGGTGCGGGCCGCGAGACGCAGCCGCTGGTCAACGTGGCCACCTCGCTGCTGGCAGCGGCGGTGCTGGCGATGCTGGCCTACGCCCTGTCCCAGCCGCTGATACGGCTGTCGCCCACACCGGCCACGCAGGCCGTGCCGGTCGCGCTGACCGTGCTGCTGATCGGGTTCTTCGTCCTGGTGACACGCAGGCGGGCGCTGTCGCAGGTCGTGGGGTTCCTGCTGATGGACAACGCCATCACCGCCACCGCGTTCCTGACCACCAGCGGCGTCCCGCTCGTCGTCGAGCTCGGGATCTCCCTGGACATCCTGCTGGCCGTCCTGGTGCTGCAGGTGCTGACCACCCGGATGCGGGCCGCGTTCGGCGGCACCGACCTCGACGAACTACGGGAGTTGCGCGACTGATGGGAAGCCCGCTGATGATCGCTCCGGTCGCGGTGCCCGCGGCCGCCGCCTGCGTCTACGCCGTGCTCGGCTGGAACCGGGTCACCGCCTGGCTGGGCGCGCTGTCCGCGGCCGGGCTGCTGGCCTGCGCCATCGCCCTGACCACGGCAGGCAGGCGCGACGCTCTGAGCGGGCTACTGGTCAGTGACGCGCTCAGCGCGTTCATGCTGCTCGTGATCGGCGCCGTCGCGCTGCTGGCCATGCTGGCCAGCCCCGCCTACCTGGCAGCCGAACTGGCCGCCGGGCACACCCAACCGCGCGCGATGCGCCGCTACGGGGCGCTCACCCAAGCCTTCATCGCCGCGATGGCGCTGGCCGTCCTGGCCTCCAGCCTCGGCCTGCTGTGGGTGGCCATCGAGGCGACCACGATCCTGACCGCCTTCCTGGTCGGTCACCGGCACACCCGCCAGGCCACCGAAGCCGCGTGGAAGTACGTGGTCATCTGCTCGGTCGGCATCGCGCTCGCGCTGCTCGGCATCGTCATGGCCTACTACGCCGCCACCCACGCCGGCGTGCCGTCCCTCGACTGGGCGGTACTGGCCGAGCACGCCGGCCGGCTCGACCCCGGCGTCATGCGCATCGCGGTCATGCTGCTCGTGCTCGGGTTCGGCACCAAGGCCGGGCTGGCGCCGATGCACGCCTGGCTGCCCGACGCGCACAGCCAGGCCCCCGCCCCGGTGTCGGCGCTGATGTCGGGAGTGCTGCTGTCAGTGGCCTTCTACGCCATCCTGCGCGTCAAGGTCATCGCCGACGCGGCGCTCGGCGCGGAGTTCATCCGGGCACTGCTCATCATCGTGGCGCTGGCCTCCCTCGCCGTGGCAGCGCTGCTGCTGCTCGGCCAGCGCGACTACAAGCGGCTGCTGGCCTACTCCAGCATCGAGCACATGGGCCTGCTCGCCCTCGGCGCGGCGATCGGCAACACCCTCGCCCTCGCCGCCGTCCTGCTGCACATCCTCGGGCACGGGCTCGGCAAGTCGGTGTTGTTCCTGTCCGCCGGACACCTGCACCAAGCGCTCGGCAGCAGCAGCATCCACGCGGTACGCGGCCTGGCGGCCAGAGCGCCGCTGCTGGCCGGGACGTTCGCGCTCGGGATACTGGCCCTGCTCGGCCTGCCCCCGTTCAGCCTGTTCGCCAGCGAACTGGGCATCGCGCGAGCGGGCTTCGCCGCCGGGCTGGGCTGGGCGGTCGCGGCGGCCCTGGTGCTGATGCTCGTCATCGTCGCCGCCATCGGCCACCACACCCGGCGGATGCTTCTCGGCGGCGAGACGGGCAAGGCCATCACACTGCCGCGCACCGTAGCCGTCCCGCTGGTCACGGGCCTGGCCGCCTGCGCCATCCTCGGCATCACCCTCGGACCGCTGCACCCCTTGCTGCAAGCCGCCGCCACCATCGCCGGAGCAACGCCATGACCATCCGCGCCGCCGCCGACACCAGCCCCGCCGAACTGCCCGAGCACGCCGCCCGGCTGCTGGCCGACGGCCACCGGCTGGCGCTGGTATCCGCACGCCAGGATGCCGACGGGTTCGCCCTGGCGTACCTGTTCGTCGCCGGTCGCCCTGATCGCCGTACCGAGCTGCGGCTCCGCGTCCCCCTCGATCAGCCGGCGGTGCCCAGCCTCGCCCACCTGTCCTTCCCCGCAGGCCGGTTCGAAAGGGAGATCCGCGACCTGTACGGGATCACGCCACTCGATCATCCGTTCCCCCGGCGGCTGGTGCGCCACCACCACTGGCCGCGCGGCTGGTACCCGATGCGCGCCGACGCCGGGCCGCCACCCTCCTTCGGCGACCCCGAAGGCCCGTACCCGTTCGTCACCGTGCAGGGCCAGGGCGTCTACGAGATCCCCGTCGGACCCGTCCACGCCGGCCTCATCGAACCAGGACACTTCCGCTTCTCCGTGGTCGGCGAGACCATCATCAAGCTCAAAGCCAGGCTCTGGTTCGTGCACAAAGGCATCGAAAAACTCTTCGAAGGCCGCCAACCCGCCGACGGACTGGAACTGGCCGAGCGCGTCAGCGGCGACACCTCCGTCGGCCACGCGCTCGCCTACTGCCTGGCCGTCGAAGAAGCCACCCGAACCCCGGTCAGCGCGCAAGCCCAGCGAGCCCGCGCCGTGCTACTGGAGCTGGAACGCCTCTACAACCACATCACCGACCTGGGCGCGCTCTGCAACGACGTCGCCTACGGCATCCTGCACGCACACACCGGGCGTATCCGCGAACAACTCCTGCGCCTCAACGCCGAGGCCACCGGACACCGGCTGCTGCGCGGCGGTGTCCGCCTCGGCGGAGCCCACCTGAAGACCCCGCCCGACCCCGATCGGCTGCACACCATCGGCGCCGACGTGGCCGAACTCGTCGAACTCGCCCTGCGCCACACCGTGGTCGCCGACCGCTTCACCGGCACAGCCGTCCTGTCCACCGACGCCGCCCGCGACCTCGGCACGCTCGGCTACGTGGCCCGCGCCAGCGGACTGGATCTCGACGCCCGCCGCGACCACCCTTTCACCGACCTGGGCGACTTCACCCCCGCCCGCCGCACCGGCGGAGACGTGCTGGCCCGCTTCCAGATCCGGGCCGACGAGATCGCCGCCTCCATCGCCCTGATCACTCACCTGGTCGACGAGCCCGCCGCCCCCGCAGATTCACCCCCGGCCGAAGGATCGTCCACGGGCGTGGGACTCGTCGAGGGCTGGCGCGGCACGATCACCCACCGCATCGAACTCGCCCCCGACGAAACCCTCACCCGCGTGAAAATCGTCGATCCGTCCTTCTTCAACTGGCCCGCTCTCCCAGTAGCCCTCAACAGCGCGATCGTCCCCGACTTCCCCCTGGCCAACAAAAGCTTCAACCTGTCCTACGCCGGCAACGACCTGTAAGCGCGGCCGCGCATCAGTCGCGCCGACCCCGTAGCGCTTCAAAATTCGCACACGAGGTCTGATCTGGTGTTTCTTCGGGTGAGCCAGAAGCCCACCCCTAGATCCCGAGGACTGTGCGGATGACGTCGCGATCTTTCTCCTTCTCCGCCTCAGAAAGCAGCATGTAGGGGCGGCGCTGCTCCTCGGTGGCCCAGGACGCGTTGCGGGCCAGCCACTTGTCGTGCACTACCGAACTCGCTTCCTCCATGAACCGCTCGCTCCGGACGTCCACGCCGTTCACACGTGCCTCGTCGACGAGCTGCAACCCGATGCGCGCGGACTCCCGGTTCTCGTGCTGCCAGTCGGCGGGCAGAGAGCGGTAGCGGGTGTTGGCGATGTCGACCTGATCGGTGCTGTGCTTCTTGATCCAGGCTGAGTCCGTGGTGGCCTTCCACCTGGATTCGTAGGTGTTGTCGGAAAGTTTGCGTGGCGCACGCCATTTGTCGTGGAAGCGGCTGGCGATCTGGTTGACCCTGCGGTTGGTCAAGGTCGTGGACATGCCTCGCAGCAGTGCGCCGATGCGGGCGATGACCTCACGCAACCTGAACAAGAATTTGGCGGCCAGCGCTCTCAGCCTGGGCAGGAGCTGAGGCGCGTGTACGGCGACCGCGATGGCAAGCAGTCCCAACCCGGCCAGCAGTCCGCCGGCCCAGACCAGTACGCCTCTGGTGCACCGCAGGGTGTCGGCGGTGACCGACAGGCGGTGGGCGAGGTCTTCAGCGGTGGTGGCGGTTCCGTCGCGACCGGTCACGTAGGCGTTCGCCGCGTCGGCGGCCGGACCGCTGTTCGCCGAGGCGAGCCGGAGGGCTTGCCTGCTCTCGGTGGCAAGTGCCTGGTGACGTGTGGCGGCCTCGTCCAGTTCGGTGATGTGCCGATCGATGGCCTCCAGCCCAGGCAGGGGCGGGACACCCAGCAACGCCAGCCCGCTCGCTACGGCCTGCTCGATCACGCGTGCCCGCCGTCGGCGCGGGAGCTGTCGGCGAGCTCGCCGTTGGCGAGTTCAGTTCCCCTGTTGACCACCGCCATGGCGATCTGTCCGGCTCCGGCGCGATCGAGCGAGCCGGCGAGCTGTTCGCACGAGGCGTGAAGACTTGCCCTGAGCTCGCGATAGCCGGCGGCGAATTCTTCATACGGCAACGGCGCCTCATCGGCGAAGCTCAGCCCATTGACATACGCCGTATACTCGCCGGCCAACCTGCTCATCGCCCTGCCGGAGGAGTCACGCCCGTCCGCGTCGATCGAAATCCCGGCTGTGCGCTCGGTCATCCCGAGATCTTCTTGAGAACGTCCCAGCTCGTTCAAGGGCACCTTCTTTACCATGATCGCAGCGAGTATAGGCGAGCGAAGAGTCACCGTCGACGGCGGGTGGTGGCGGGGGTGCAGGAACGCGGATGCATTACCCCTACTGGGTTGCCGGCCCCGCCGACCTGGCCGCCCGGATCCGCGGCCACTGAGCGATCAAGAGCCGGACAGGCCCCCGGGCTCTTGCGCAGCAGTGCGTCGACCGCTCCGGCCGGGCGCGAGGTCGCCGCGGGCGCGGGCCCGTCGCACGAGATGCAGGGCGGCGCGGCCGTGCGAACAAAGGCTTCGCCTCCAAGGAGTTCGAGGCCGACCTCGCCTTCCAGGACTCGGGGGTGACCGGCCAGCACCGAGGTGGTGTCGGCGGCGTGGACGAACCCGGCGCGCTCGAAGTTCCTCCGGATCCCGGCGTACGCCATCGTCACGTCGACCTCGGCGCCACCGCTGTCCAGCGGGTACGCCTCGATCGCCGGTGCGCCATGGGCACGAGCGAACTCGACCGCACCGGCAATCAGGGCATGCGAGATCCCCCTCTTACGATGACCAGGGCGCACGCGGATACACCACAGCGACCAGACCGGCAGATCGTCAACATGCGGAATCCTACGGCTGCGCGCGAAGGAAGTGTCCGAGCGCGGCGCCACGGCGGCCCAGCCGACCGGCTCGCCGCCGTCGTACGCGAGCACCCCCGGTGCGGGCGCGCGGGCCGATCCAGGGAGCGCAGGCGCTCTGTTTTGGAGAATGTACGGGCGGAGCCCGTGCCTTTGGTGCCTGAAGGTGATTTAGCCTCCGCCAACGCCCTTTACAATGTAGATTTCTTAGGGAAGGTGGGGGGTGCTCGCCCTGGTGGCCGCCGACAACACCGCGGAGGAGAGCGATGACGATCTGGACGAGGATGAGGGCTCGGTCCTGTCACTGATCAAGGCGATGCCGGGCAACGTGAGCCTGGATTCGATGCTGACGGAGAGCCGCAAGCCGAACGCGATCAGGGCCATCGAGTTGCCAGCCGGGTTGTTCGCCGACGTGGAGCCGAAGGTGCCGTCGAAGACGTCGGCGAGCATGGCCACCACGCCGGGTTGGCGGATGTGCAGCGCGCCCGCCTGCGGATCTGCCGGGTTGGCCTGGACGAAGGCGACGCGCCGGTTGACGATCGCCAGGTGGCGGATCGGCTCGGTGGTCACGCGGTGCAGGTCGCTCAGGGCGTGGCAGTACCGGGCGTAGGGTTCTTGGTCCGGGTCCGCCAGCGCCTGGGCGGGAAACAGGGTGCGGCTGTGCAGTCCGCGGGCCAGCAACCGCCGGAAGGGGGTGTCGTCGTAGCCGGATGTGGCGCTGCGAGCGCGGATCTTCAGGTGGGTCAACTCGCCGGGGTCGTCGGCCGGCATGGCGCGCAGCCGCCGGGTGATGGCCGGCCCGTCGGGGATGTGCTCGACCATCTGGACGGGGCGGCCGCTGCGGTGTTCTTCGGTCAGTTCGGTGAGCACGTCCCAGGCCATGTTCAGTACGGTGAGCTGGCGCCGGGTCTGCTCCAGGCGCCGTCGTACGAGCAGGTCCATCGCGTCGGCCAGCGTGAGCGCGGTCATGGCCTCGTCGACCAGGCGAGCGCGGTGAGTTCCGTGAACACGCGGCGTGCTTCAGGCATGACCAGGTCGGCGGCGAGGGTGTCCGGATTGATGCGGGGGTTACGCAGCAGGTAGCGGTACAGGCGTTCCTGCTCGGTGGTCAGCCCGAGGCTGGTCAGCCCGTCGTCCAGCGACGGAGTTTCTCGGGGTTGCGTACCGCCCAGATGTGCTTGATTCGATCGCCCGCGACCTCGAACGCGAACACCGTCACGGTGACGCCGTCCTGCTGAGCCACCAGACCGGGCTGACCGTTGACCGTACGCTCCAGGAACGTCATGTTGCCGGGCCTCCGCTCGGCGATCTCGACCCAGGCGCGCGCGATCTGCTCGCCACCTTCGATGGGGCGCAGGAAGGTGATGGCGAGGCCGCCGCCGTCGGCGATCGCCGTGGCGTCGGGGTCGAGCAGGCCGATCAGGGCGTCGATGTCCTTGGCCTCCCATGCCTGCTTGAAGTCCCGGACGATGCGGGCCTGCTGGGCTGTCGGACTCGAGGGGCTCTGCGATTCGCGAATGCGGCGGCGGGCCGAGGAGGCCAGTTGGCGGCATGCCGCCGGAGTCCGGCCGACGATCTCGGCCACTTCGGCGAAGGAGTGGCAGAAGACATCGTGCAGGACGAATGCGACGCGTTCGGCCGGGGTCATCGATTCGAGCACGACCAGGAAGGCCATGTTGACCGACTCGTCCAGGGTGACCCAGTCGGCCGGGTCGGCCGTCGCACCGCCCGGTCGCGCGCCGATCCACTCCGTACGCTGGGGCAGCGGCTCGGGGATCCACTCCCCCACATACCGCTCCCGCCTCGCGCGCGCCGAGCCGAGCACGTCCAGGCAGATGCGCCCGGCGACCCTCGTCAGCCAGGCGCCGGGGGACTCGATGGCGTCCTGCTGCTGCCGGGACATGGCGTACCAGCGGGCGTAGGTCTCCTGCACGACATCCTCGGCCTCGGCCAGGGAGCCGAGGAGCCGGTAGGCGAAATTGATCAACTGGCGCCGCTCGCTCATGATCGCACTCAGGCCGTGTCCTGACTCGGATCGGGTGGTCATGGTGTCGATGGCTCCCTAGGTCGCTTCTGCCCTCACCTGTTCGACCGTTCGACGAGATAGCGCGCCGACCTGTGAGGTCGGCGCGTCGCCTGACATTCCGCGGGTTCGTGTCGTCGTACTGCCGAGACGAACACATCATCATCCAGCGAACAGGAAACTCAGAGACGTCATGACTACCTCAATGCCGGCTCAGGGTTCGCCGGTCCGGCACCGGCGCAGGGCCTGGAGCGGGCGGCCGCTGCGCTGACGGGACACGGTTTCACCGTGGAAATCCTCGATGACGCCGCCGCCGCGCGTATCCGCGTCCAAGAGCTGATACCCGAGGGCGCCAGCGTGTTCACCGGGACCGGCGAGACCCTCCGCCTGTCCGGCATCGAGGAGGACATCAACGCCGGCGGACGCTACGACGCCGTCAAGCCACGCGGCCTGGCCATGGACCGTGCCACCCAGCTGCGCGAGATCTGGCGGCTAATGTCCACCCCCGACGTCATCGTGGCGCAGAAGGTGGTGGCCGACCTGCCCGCCGCGCTGCGCCGCGCCGAAGAGCACTGCCTTCCGCTGGAAACGACCGTGCCATGAGGATGTACGGCAAGCCCAGTGCTCTCAACCGCCTTCTCATCCTCAACGCGGAGCCCTATCCGGGGCGCGGCACCGTCCTGTTGCTCCGTGAAACCATCGGATTCTGAACCACCAGCGTTCCTCAGCCGGTCCGGCACGCAGATATCCACGTCCAAGAGCCGTCGCCGCAGGCCATCGCTGAACCCCGGAGAGTGCCCGACGCCACACCGGTGCCGGGCACTCTGGACCCGTGGCCGGGTCTCAACGGCGGCAGCGCCCGCGACGCCCCCGAACGTAGGCGACTCGTCAGGGCTCGAGGTCGGTAACGCCCTTGCCGCTCGCGATGTCGAGCGGCACAGAGGCCTGGTCGTGCGCGATCAACCAATGGTCGTCGCTCTTCCGGAAGCAGAACGTGGCCCGGACCCACATGCCACTCGTCGCCGTCCCGTTCCGCAGCGTGCCGCTGAGCCGGCCGAAACCGTGGCCGAATGCCACGTCACCGCCCACGGTGACGGTCAGGTCGCGAAGCTCATAATTCACATCCTGGAAGAGCGTGAACGCCCTCGTCCAGTTCTCCATCTTCGCCTCTATCCCCACGTGCTGCAGCGGCGGCTCGATGTCGAAGGAGACGACGTCTGTCGCGTAAAGCCGCCTCAGGCCGTCGAGGTCCTTGGCGCGGATTCCTTCGACGATCTTCTCCACCTGCTGCTTGATCTTGGCTTCGTCTACCTCGCGGTGCGCAGGCATCGCTACCCATCACTTCCCATCGGTGTGGAATCTCGGCTTTTCACCAGACCGACGACACAGCACCCCGGGATGTCAGGCCCGATGAAACCCCCGGACCGAAACGAGGACGCGGCTACGCCTTGCGGGCTTGGACGATGGCCGAGTGAAGGCCGCCGCCTGCCGCATGCGTCCTGGTGATCCGCACATCGGCAAAGCCTGCCGCCTGTAGCAGGTCGACGTGTTCGGCCTCGGTGACGGAGAACACCTCCATCAGCTCGGCGATGGTGTAGTTGCCGGTGGCGTACATGCGTACGAGCTCGGCCTGCTGCCGCGTAGTCAGTTTCGGCGCTCGGCCCTTCAATCGGCCCCGCGAGCGGGCGATCGCCATGCCCTCGCGGGTGCACCTTCGCTGAGCTGCTCAGCGCCGGCGGAGAAGAGCCGCCGACCCCTGGGCCTTCGAGAAAGTGGCTCATCACGCCGCCCGGCCGCCCAGGTACCAATCGTGGTCAGTCTGCGTCGTCCCTGCCCGAGGCGCGCAACTACCTGGAGTCAGCGGTCAACGCCGGGCTCGTCCCCGAGCTCGCGAGCCGCTGATCATCCCTCAGCTCGGCTGCGGAACTGCCCATGCGGCGTCGCGCTTGGCCACCAGATCGCCGATGTCGTCCTCCCCCAGGAACGGATGGTCGTCGTAGGCGCGCAGCCGCCTGAGCATCTCATCGCGGCTGACACCGGGACAGGTCGGCCCGGCTTGGGGCTGAACGGCCGCGTCGGCTCGATGAGGTGCTGAATCCAGTCGGCCACCCGGTCCGGCTCGGGCACAATCTCCTCCCGCCGGACGCCCAGCGGGTTCTGGTGAGCGAGTTCGCCGGGCTGCCGATCAGGATCACGGTGCTCGCTGGGGCGCCAACCAGCAAGCCTCGGACCAGGGCACCTGCAGGTGCCCCTCAAGGCCATAGTGGACCGACACCTCGCCGCGGTACTCGCCGTTGTAGATGGACGTCGCATAGCCGATGAGGTTGACCGCATCGCCATGTCGGCGGATCGTCTCGACGATCGATCACCCGGATGTACGAGATCTGTGCAGGGCGACGCGAATCGCTACTCTCTGTCACTCCTGCACTGTGTCGTAGCCATCAGCCGCGCGACCCCCATTTCCGCGGCGGCGTGCCGCAGGTTGGCCGAACGGGTCGGGCCGCGCAAGCCAAGCTGGAAGCAGGAAGCTGATATCCCTGGTCAGGACCTATATGGCGGCTGGTACCACGTCGCTCCCCCGCGGTTGGACACGTCTTGGCAATGAGGAACGGTGCAGTCAGGCGCGGCGGCCTCGGCACCTGCTGCGTACAACGCTCCGGCCTGTGGCCTCTATGGCTTGCGTGCGACCCCGCACCACTGGTCGACCTCGACCGGCAGGCTGCCGTCGTACTCTGGCTCGGTGCGCCACCGTGAGCACGAGACCCAGCCTGGTTCCACCACCTCAAGGCCGTCGAAGAACTCGGCGATCCGCTCCGGGGTCCGCAGCTTCAGTTTCGGCTGAGCGTCGATATTCCATACGCGGACCGCTTCGGCGGTGGCCTCGCCGTTGACCGCTGTGGTGGTGTTGGCCACTGCCACGTAGCTTCCGGACGGCACGGCGGTCAGTAGCCGGTCGATGATGCGCTGCAGTTCGTCGTCGTCGCTGATGAAATGCATGACGCCCAGCAGCATGATCGCCACCGGCTGGGAGAAGTCCAGCGTCTTGGCCGCCTCCCGCAGGATGATCTCCGGGTCATGCAGGTCGGCGTCGAGATAGTCGGTGGCACCTTCCGCAGAGCTGGTCAGGAGGGCTCGTGCGTGCACCAGTACCAGCGGATCGTTGTCGACGTACACGATCCGCGACTCTGGGGCCACCCGCTGCGCGACCTCGTGGGTGTTGTCCTGGGACGGTAGCCCTGTGCCGATGTCAAGAAACTGCCGGATCCCCGCCTCGGCCGCCAGGTACCGCACAGCCCGCCCCAGGAACAGCCGGTCGGCCCGTGCCAGCTCGATCACCACGGGAAAGATCTTCTGAACCCGGTCCCCGACCTCGCGATCCGCCGGAAAATGGTCTTTGCCGCCCAGCCAGTAATTCCAGATCCGTGCCGTGTGCGGCACGTGCGACCGGAGTTTGTCCTCGACGACGGGTTCGTCGGCCATCATCAGCCCTTCCAGAAACAGTGGCGAAGTTGCTAGATCACCGGACTCCAAGCGTATCGGCCGCGGACCGTCGGCCAGTGGGATGCTGCGCACCACCGCCCAGCGCGCCCGCGAGGCCGCGCGCCAGAGCACCAAGTACACCCAGGCCCTCCGCAACGGCGCGGGCTACCACCCCGCCGCGGGTACGACAGCCACCGCCAGCGAGGACGACCGCTCAGGCGGCCACGAGTTCGAGTACGAACAGGTGACCGACCTGTTCCGCGCGGAGAGCAACGCGGCAGACGTCGCCGAATACGGCGAGCCCGCGTAGTCACGAGGGAGCTACTCAGCGGCCGGGGACATGTTCGGGAGCGGGGAGGGCCCTGACTCTCAGAGCGTCGAGGATCTCACCGCGCTGCTGACCTCTGCGGGGAAGCGCTGAGGTCGAGACAGTTACCGCTCCCGGACCGCGTAGGTCAGGTGGGTCACCCGCTGCGTCGGCTCCGCGCGGACCGGCTCCAGGGCCACGCGGCCCGCGTCCACGCCCTCGAACAGGCGGATTCCGGAGCCGAACAGCACGGGCGAGAGCGCGATCGAGAACTCGTCGACCAGGCCGGCGTTCACGTACTCCAGGATCGTCGCGCCGCCGCCCGCGATGCGGACGTCGCGGTCGCCGGCGGCCTCGCGGGCCTGGTCGAGCGCGGTCTCGATGCCGTCGTTGACGAAGTGGAAGGTGGTCCCACCCGGCCGCTCCCAGGGGTCACGCTTCTCGTGCGTCACGACGAACACTGGCGTGTGGAACGGCGCCTCCTCCGGCCACATCTGCTCGCCGGCGTCGAACATACGCTTGCCCATCACGCTCGCGCCGGTGCGCTCGAACGTCTCCCGCGCGATGTCGTTGTCGCGGCCCTCCTCGCCGCCCCCGCCGAGCTTCAGGTTCTCCCGGAAGAACCGCAGCGGGAATATCCACCGCTGCAGTTCCATCCACTGCCGCCCCATCAAATCCTCGGAGGACTCGGGTGCGATGAAACCGTCCAGCGACATCGACACGCTGAAGAACACCTTCCCGGCCATCAGCCCTCAACTCCCTTCCGAACGATCTCGGTGACGTAGGTAGCCAGGTTGCCCAGGGTCTGCCGGCCGCCCTCGATCGCGTGGTATTTCTCGACCGCTTCGTCGCGCAGCTCCTTGGTGGGGAACACCGTGCGCATCTCGATCCGGGTCGCCACCCCGTCGGGCGCGAACGCGAGGACCGACTCGAAGGCGTTCGGGTCGCCGCGGTATTCGCCGTGCAGCAGTGCGATCCCCTCCGGCGGGACGATCTCGGTCCACCTGATCCACTCCTGGTAGTCCGTCCCGTCCGGCCCGTGCATCACGAAGTCCCACTCCCCGCCGACGCGGAACTCGAACGCCCGCGTGGTGGTGGTGAACCCCTCCGGCCCCCACCACCGCGACAGGTGCCGTACCTCGGTGAACGCCTCGAACACCAGCTCTCGTGGGGCGTCGATGACCCTGGAGATCACAATCTCGCGGTCGGCCGTCGCGGACTGCGCCGGCGCTCCTTGTCCCGTCTCGCTCATCAGTTACTTCTTTCCTGTCTTGCCTGCTTGAGGTCCTGCACGTACGCGTCCAGCCGGTCGAAGCTCTCGTTCCAGAACTGCTCGAACCCGCCGGTCCACTCGTGGACCGGTCGCAGCCCGCGGGCGTCCAGGCCGTACAGGCGCTGCTTGCCTGCCTTGCGGTCCCGCACCAGCCCCACCTCCCGGAGCACCCGCAGGTGCTTGGACGCCCCCGGCTGGGTCATCCCCAGCTCCTGGGCCACCTCGGTCACCGGCCGCTCACCCGCCCGCAGCAGCGCCAGGATCTCCCGGCGCTGCGGCTCGGCGATCGCGTTGAAGACGTCCGACGTCGTCGCTGCTCGTGCCATGGCAGCCATCATATTCCGATATAGGCATGCGTCAAGCCGGAGGAATCGACCGTGACCCGCCTGATCGTCGGCTCCACGGACGGGCCGGCGCCGTACAAGTCGATGGAGGAGCGGAACGAGGCCGATCCCGCCGTGCCGCGCGAGGCGTTCGATGACGTCGTGGACGACCTGCTTGACCCATAGCACCCGCGGGCCGTCGCGGGGGCCGAGTTTGTGGCCTGGCCCGAGCCGTGGGCTGCCCTCTGGCGGCGGTGCCTCACCGACGGCCCTGCTGTCCAGGTCTGGAGTGCGATGGTGGTGAGCGCGTCAGGTCACTTCGAGGACGTGCACCTGAGGGAGATTGCGGTGGCGGTGGTGGGCTTGGGCGATCGCAGCGAGGTTGTCGCGTCCCAAGGCGCGGTAGGCCATGGTGAGTAGCTCGTTTGCATGGCATTCGAGTTCGGGGTCTCCTGCGCTGATCCAGTGCAGGTCACGGCCGAGAGTGAGAGCGTCGGCGGGGTATCCGGCGGCGTTGCGGCGCCGTGCCTCGGTGATGTGGGCTTCCCGGACGGCTGGGTCGTAGGTCAACTCCTTGCGCAGGGCTGTGCAGAAGTCGTAGTCGTTCCATGGTCTCTGTCGGCCGCGCTCAATCGCGGTGTCACCGTCGACGAGCGCGCCGCCGCCGTCCAGGGTCTCGAGCCGATCCGGACCTCCGTGCTCGAGCAGGTCCGGGGAGGCTCTGTAGGCGTCGTGATAGTCCTCGCCCTGTTCGCCGCGGTCGCCGGTCTCGAAGGTCATCAGGACCTCGCGCAGCAGCCGTAGCCGGTGCCGTCGTACGACCACCTCAGGGTCCATGGGATCGGCCGGCTCATCATCCCGATCTCCGAGGTGGCGCCATCCCCATTCGAGCGTGTCCCGGACGGCCTCAAGAGGGGTACGCGATGGGAGGCCCACGCCGCCACCGTCGTTGTTGTAGTAGGAGGCAACGCCGGTGCAGGTGAGGCCGTCGTCGTACCAGAGCCCGAAATGCAGCCCGTCGGAGCCGCCGTGCATGAACGTGAGGAACTCGGGCGGGTCGCGGTAGTAGCGACCGTGTACTCGCACATCGATGCCGGCCCGGGAACTGCGTTCGGGATCATCGAACAGGTCCATGATCCCGAACGGGGACAGTTCCAGATCGTCGAGGGCCTGCTTTTCGGTCGGGCCCAGGGACAGCAGGAAGGCCCTAAACCGGAAGATCGGGTCGGGCAGCCGGAATCCCCAGTCGCGGGCAAGGCGTTCCTCGATCGCGGCGCGCTCATGCTCCACCTGGGCCACGGCGGCCGACCTCACCTGCTCGTATTGTTCCTGTGCTCGGTTGGCCGCCTTCCAGACCGCGTAGTCACGCAGGTCGGCGGCGGAACGCGATGCGGCCCGCCGACGGTGGGCCCGTTCCCACAGCGTCGGCGGCGGATCGGGATGCCCGGATATCGTTGCCGGCAACCGTTCCTCGGCAGTGGAGCGGTCGATGCCCGAGTACCGCAACCGGCGCTCTTCCCGGGCAGCCTCAACCGGCAGCCAGCGGCCGGAGTCGGCCGCCACCCGCCTTCTCGCCTCACCGGCCGGCAGGGGAGCGATCTCCTGATCGAACGCGCGCAACGCCACCGCCCTGTGCCGCTGCACATGGGCGTCAACCTCGGCACACAACGCGGTGTAAGCGTCCCACTCCTGGGCCAGATCCTCCTCGGGAAGATCGACGCGCTCGAGAAAGAACTCGAACTTCTCCCCATACCCGAGGTCGTCGTATTGCGCCGCTATCCGCTCCCGCAGCCCCGCATGGACCTCCCCGTCGGCCTCCGCCTCGCTGGACCACAGCGCAGGTATGTCCTCGGGATGCTCCAGTTGGTCCCGATGGAGTTCCACCGCTGTTGGCCGGCCGAATACCGTCACACGCGCTGTCAACCTGTCCCCGTCCACAGAGACGATCTCTGCATCAAAGCCAGCGAACGGGCCATCGACAATCCTCACGAACTGACGCTCCACGGTGGGTCCCCTATCGGCACGGACAATCTCTGAGGCAGCATGCTAGAGATCGCCACGGACATGCGGACCCGACAGGGGGCTTGCGCTCCCACCGCGCCTGCTGGAGAGGACCTCGGGCCAGAGGCCAAAAGCAAGGTTCAGCCCGACCGCAGCCCTACGCCGGACAGATCTTTGGTGACTTCCGGCGATGACTCCCACTGAGCATCCATCGCGTACAGGCCTTCGGCACTCCTTACCCATTGTTCTGACCTCCTGGACCTTCGGCCATCCACCGGTCGGCGGGCCGCTTCCCGCTGACCGCCGCAAGGCGGGTGTGGAGGCGGTCGGCCTGGTTGGCGACGTGGCGGTGCGGGCAGCTACGGCCCAGCTCCAGCACCTCCGCCGGGGTGGCGTGAGGCGGACGCTCCAGCAACGCGCCGATGGCCTTGACCTCAGACAGCCTGGCCGTGGTGGGAGTCTCAGCCATGGTCGCCTCGCTCCGCCTGGCCGCCGGCGAAACTCCAGAAGTTGGCGAGCGCCTTCTCCGCCTCCGCCATGTCGGCGAAGTGCGTCAGCCCGCCTTCGTCCTCGTCGTAGGTGCACTGGCAGCAGGTGCAGGTGACCGCGATCGCACGTGTGGTCGAGCCGGCAGCGGGCTGGACCTCAGCGACGACGACACCATCACGCCCGAGGCCACCATGGAGATGCTCGAGCCGGTGATCGCGCTCCTGCGGGGCCTCCCAGGGCAGCACCGGCAAGCTCTCACCGACCTGATCAACCAGTTCGCGCACCAGGAAACCGACCCTGACCGGCATCTGACGGCCTGGGACGCTCGTGCACGTAAACACTCTGCCGGTGCAGCAGGTATCGGCCGAACCGGCGTGGGCGAAGAAGCTCTCGGATGAAGACCGGCGCGGTCTGACCGCGCTGTTCTGGTCCAACGTCAACCCGTACGGCACCTTCCGCCTGGACATGAACACGCGCCTCAACCTGGAGACGACCGCTGCCGTGCCCCGCCCGCGGACCTTCGCGGATACGGCCCGGCCGAGCGCAGAGCACCGATGAGTGACTTCCCATGCCTCACCGTCCCAGGATGAGCGGGGTGCTGCGGATCACGGACTTCGTGTCCCGCACGAATTGGAGCGAGACGATTCGTCTTGTTATTGTGGGGCCATGGCTTTCCTTTTCTTCGTCTGAGTCCGGGCACGGCCCCTGCCGCCGTTTCTGCTGCCCGTAGACCCTTCGTATGCCTAGGGAAAGTCCTATGCGCGACCGCGCTCATACCGCCCTGCCCACCACCGTCCCCGCTGCGGCGCAGCTGTCTGTCAAGTCCGTCACCAAGTCGTATGGCACCCGGACCATCCTCGACCAGATCTCCTTCACCGTCCGGCCGGGCGAGAAGGCCGCCGTCATTGGTGAGAACGGCTCCGGCAAGTCCACCTTGCTGCGGCTGCTCGCCACGGCCGAGACGCCGGACGCCGGGGAGGTCACCGTCCGCTTTCCCGGCGGAACCGGCCACCTTGCCCAGACCCTCGACCTCGACGCGGACTGCACCGTGCAGGACGCCGTCGACCTTGCTCTGACCGAAATGCGCGATATGGAGCGAAGGCTCCGTGCCGCAGAGGAGTCCCTCGCCGACGCGTCGGACGAGGAGCTTGCCGCGTACGGCGAGCTGTTGATCGCTTACGAGGAACGCGGCGGATACGAGGCGGACGCCCATGTGGATGCCGCCATGCACGGGCTCGGGCTGGCCCGGATCACCCGGGAGCGCCTGCTCAGCTCACTGTCCGGCGGCGAGCAGTCGCGCCTCGCGCTCGCCTGCGTCCTGGCCGCCGCTCCCGAACTGCTGCTCTTGGACGAACCGACGAACCACCTCGACGCGGCGGCCGTGCGCTGGCTGGAGGAACACCTGCGCGCACACCGCGGCACCGTCGTCGCAGTCACCCACGACCGCGGCTTCCTGGAGCGCATCGCCACCACGATCCTCGAGGTCGACCGGGACGAGTGCACCGTGCGCCGGTACGGCGACGGCTGGGCTGGCTACCGCGCCGCGAAGGCCGCCGCCCGGCGCGGAGCGGAGCAGCGGTACGCGGACTGGGTCGAGGAGGTGGCCCGCACAGAGGAACTGCTGGGGGCCGCAGGCATGAGGCTGGCCACCACCGGCCGCGACCCGAAGCAGGGCTTCGGCAAGCACCGCCGCTCCAGCGAGGCGAAGCTCGGCGGGCAGGTGCGCTCGGTGCGGGAGCGACTGGATTGGCTGCGGCGCAACCCGGTGGCGGAGCCGCAGGTACCACTCAGGTTCACGACGGCGCTGCCGTCGGCGGCCGGCGGCCCGGTCCAGGGCACACTCGCCGAGCTCGACAACGTACGGGTCGGGGAACGGCTGCGCCTGGACGGGCTCCTGGCGATCGAGCCCGGAGGGCGCCTCCTTGTCACGGGCGAGAACGGCGCGGGCAAGACGACGCTGCTTCGCGTCCTGGCGGGCGACCTGCAGCCAGACGCGGGCACGGCGCGCCGCCCCGCCCGGATCGGCTACCTCACTCAGGAACTGCCCGTGCACGCCACGCGGCTGACGCTGCTCGCCGCGTTCGCCACCGGGCTTCCCGGGCTGCCGGACGAGTACGCCGGACAGCTCCTGTCCCTGGGCCTGTTCCGTGAACAGGACCTGCACGTCCCGGTCACCGCACTGTCCGTGGGACAGCAGCGGCGGCTGCAGATCGCGACCCTGGTGACCCGGCCTGCGGACCTCCTCGTCCTCGACGAGCCAACCAACCACATCGCACTCGACCTGGTCGAGGATCTTCAGGTGGCGCTCGCGGCGTACCCAGGTGCGGTGGTCGCGGTCTCGCACGATCGCGACTTCCGTGCGCGCTTCGAAGCCGAGCAGCTGGAACTGGACGCCGGCCGCAGGCGCTGACCCGGTCCGGCCCGCCCTGAATCGCTTGACCTCCATCAATCCACTGAAACAAGCGATCCATGACCACCTTCCTGACACCACAACAGCGCGCCGACCGCACCTCCGCCGCCGTCGAGGCAGCCGTCGCGGCCGGGTGTGAGCTCGGCCTGACCGTTACCGAGCCCACGGTGCTCCACGACGTCTTCTCGGTCGTCGTCCACCTGGCCCCCTCGCCGGTCCCCCGGATTCCCACCGTCCTGCCCCGCCCGGACGACCTGGCCGCCATCGCGCGCCGCCAGCAGGACGAGCTGGATGTCACACGGTGGCTGGCCGACCAGATGATCCCCGTGATCGCGCCCAGCCCGCTCGTGCCGCGCGAACCCGTGCAGCGCGACGGGTTCTCGATGACGTTCTGGCCGTTCGTCGAGGAGGCCAGGGACAAGGAACCCGACTACGTCGCGAACGCCGAGAGCGTCGCCGACCTGCACGCGGCACTGCGCGCCTACCCGGGCCGCCGCCTGGAGTTCCTGTCCGCGGCGGCATGAGCCGCTGATACCGAACCCTGACGATCAGACAGCTCTTCGAGAACCCCACGCCGGCCCATCTGAGCGGGCTGCTATGACGCCGGCTGCAGGGAGAGTCGGCCTGCGGAGCGCGGCGGACGGAAGGCAGGCAGGTAGCGGCGATCGAGATCAGCGACATCGCGCCCGCCAGGACCGCCGACGTCGCGACCGGGCCGATCGATCCCACCAGGAGCCCACCCACCAGGCTGCCCAGCGGAATCGTGCCTCAGGCCACGAAACGGGCGGCGCTTTGCGTACGGCCCTGCAGGTGGTCGGGGGTGAGCGCGTAGCGGTCTCAGCCGGCGCAGGATCCACGGCGTCACCAGCGATCCGAGTACGGCCCCCGCCCCCAGGAAGGCGAAGACGCCACCGATGAACGCGGGCGACGCCCCCAACTCCCCCGCGCGCACGATCAGCACCAGCGACAGCGGCGTGAAGACGATGTCGCTGACGCCGATGAGCACCACCAAGGTGCTGAGCATCCGCTGTCTGAGCAGCCAGGCGACGCCCTCGCGGATGTCGGCCACCACGCGCAGTGGGGTGCGCTCGCGGGTCTCCTGCAACTCCGGCCTGACGAGCAGGACGCGCACGAAGGACGCCACGTACGTCACGGTGCTGAACAGGAACGGCAGCATCCGGCTGAGCCCGAACAGGACCCCGCCCAGCGGCTGACCCGCCAGCTCGGCGCCGTACTCCCTGGCCTGGTTCTGCGCGAGCGCGGCCGGTAGCTGGGACCGGTCGACGACGTGCGGCAGCGCGGCCGACTCCGCGAGCTGGAAGAAGACGAACAGGGCACCTTCCACGAAGGCCACCAGCGCGACATGCGCCAGCGTGGCCCGGCCCGTCAGGAGCGCGACCACCAGAGTGCCCACGACCCCGGCGGCCAGCGGCGAGCCGGTGACGGCCAGGACCAGCAGAGGGTAGGCGAGCGTGGTCGCCCTGGCTCCGATCGTCGAGCAGACCTGCCCGATCCGCAGGAGCATGAAGTCCCTGTTGCGCCACAGGGACGGCAGCTTGGCGTCCACCTCCTCGCCGCTCATTTGAGCGCCGCCAGCAGCAGTCTCGGCGTGGTCGGCAACAACGACCGGGTGAGGCGTGCCTCTTCCAGAAGCACGTGTGTGGCCGGCCCGCCCAGCTCCCGCCGGAGCAGGTCGGCCGCCACGAGCGCCGTGGTAACCCTTTTGTGGCTGTCATCCGGTTTCGTTCGGGTAGCGTCGCCGGGTGCCGTCGGCGATGATCGACGCGACGTGACCGGGCTGCGAAAGGATCGGGTATGACGTGGCATCCGTGGAGACAGGAGTTCCTCACGGCGGGGGCGGCCGTGGTCGGCTTCGACCCGTCCACGCGCACGTGGGTCACCGACGCCGCCCAGTCTCAGGGGATGGTCGACCTGCCGCCGCTGAAGGGCAAGGTGGTGACCGATCCCGCCTCGCGTGGCCAGGCGGCCGACGACTTCGGGCACCTGGTCCATCGGACCCCCGGGGCCGTGCTGGAGCCCGGCGCCGTGTCGGACATCATGCTGATGATGAAGTACTGCCGGACGCACAGCCTGCAGGTGGCCGCGCGCGGCCAGGGACACGCCACCTTCGGTCAGGGCCAGGTCGCGGACGGTCTGATCATCGACATGACCCCGCTCAACGCGGTTGAGGTGCGGGAGGACACGGCCGTCGTGGAGGCGGGCGCGCTCTGGAGCAGATTGGCGCAGGCGACCCTGGCCCACGGCCTGACCCCTCCGGTCTTCACCGACTACCTGGAGCTCTCGGTCGGCGGCACGCTCTCGGTGGGCGGTGTCGGCGGCCAGACCCACCACCACGGATCCCAGGCGGACAACGTCCTGGAGCTGGAGGTCGTCACGGGGGATGCCAGCCTGAGGAGGTGTTCCGCGCAGCTGCGCCCCGACCTCTTCCGCGCGGTGCTGGCTGGAAGAGGACAGTGCGGCATCATCACCAAGGCCACCGTGCGCCTGCTGCCCGCCCCCGCGACGGTCCGCCACTACCTGCTCTCCTACCCGAGCGTCGCCGCGCTGACCGCCGACCAGCGGCGCGTGGTCGCCGACGGCCGCTTCGCCTACGTGGAGGGAGAGCTCGGGCTGCCGACCGGCTCCGCCGGCTGGAGTTACCAGCTTGAAGCGGTCGCCTTCTTCAACGGTACGACCCCGCCCGACGACGCCAGGCTTCTCGACGGTCTGGGCGACCAGCCCGGCGACCGGCAGATCCAGGACATGTCCTACTTCGACTTCCTCAACCGGCTCGCCGCGGGCGTCGCCTATCTGAAGTCCACAGGCGAGTGGTACCGACCGCACCCCTGGTGGAACATGTTCCTGCCCGCGAGCCGCACCGACGCCTTCGTGGAGGCCGCCATCAAGGACCTGACCGAGACCGAGGTCGGCGCCAGCGGCGTGGTCCTGCTCTATCCCTTCCCCCGCGCCCGCCTGCACCTGCCCTTACTGCGCACACCCGACGAGGAGACGGTCTTCCTCTTCACACTGCTCAGAACCGCCTCGCACGGAGCCGAAAGCCCGCAGGACATGGTGGAGGCCAACCGTTCCCTCTACCTGCGCGCCCAAGCCGTCGGGGGTTACCAGTACCCGGTCGGCTCCATACCCACCACGCCTGAGGAGTGGCTCACCCACTACGGCCCCGCATGGGCCGCCTTCGAGGCGGCCCATGAACGCTACGACCCCGACGGAATCCTCACTCCGGGCCAGGGCGTCTTCCCTCCGGGACCGTGAAGTCCGCAGCCTCGGTCGCGTCTTCACGACCGTCTCCCATTGGGCTCGGGCCTTCTTTCGGCCCCGGAGCCGTTTGTACTTGTTGCGTGAGCACCAGCATGCAACATCCCGAAGGCCGCCGGCAGATGTGGGAGACCGTCGACGACATCCAAGCCAGGATCGATCGGGGCGGCCGTTCGATGAGGTCATCGCCGAGATCGCCGCCAAGCGCGGGACCGAGTTGCCCTCCCTGGCCGAGATCCGTGATCGGCGACGATCACAGCCTCAGGGTTTGCTCTCGCGGTCAGGTCGTCGCCGGCTGGTTGAGTCGGGCTTCCAGGTTGGCGATCATCTCGGTGAGCAGACCGGTGTCGTGACGCCTGACCACCTGTGGGCCGATCGTGTCGATGCCGACGATCTTCGTGATGCACTCGTCGGCGGCCTTGGCCATGGTGTCGAGCTCGGCGCGGGCGATCGGGCCTGGACTGACGGAGGCGAAGGTGGTGGCGCGGTGCATGTTCTTCATGGCCGTCATCGCGTTCCGGGCGGCGGACATCGCGTCGCGGGCAGGACATCGCGTCGGGGCGCTGAACTCATCACCAAGCCCTGAGCGCATGCAGTGGGTGACCCAGACCCGGCGCCGGTCAGCGTCGCGCCGGGCGGAGTCGGCCGACGGCATGAAGCGCTCCAGGCGGTCGCGCGACGACCCGGCCGATCTCGACAACGCCTTCGAGCGGGCTCAGGCGAGAATCGCCGCCGACCACGGCCTGATCGCCCTGGCCTGATCGTCCCGGCCTGGAGCCTGTATGCCGTCACGGCTGAGGAAGTCGAGTTCTGGAACGCCGATCACGACCGCCGTCATACTCGCCTGCCGTACCGGCGCGCCGGAGCCGCCTGGTCCCGTCGGCGGCTCTGGCCCTGATCGCGTGGCTGACGGCGTGGCGGACGTGTCCGAGGCGGTCCGTCCCCCCGGATGAGCGGCGAGATCCGGGGGTGGCGGAGGAGAACCCCTGGGTGCTGACGCGGCGCAGGCGGGCTCCGGCCTGCGCCGCCATCGACGACCTTGTCTCGGAGGGCTGTCACGCCCTGGCAAGCGCGGCGGGCGGGCCTTCGATCCGCTCGCCACAGCACTTTCGCCGCGATCCGGCGATCACCACCAAGCGGTGCAGCGAACGTGCGGCGGATCGTGGCGACCCCACCTCAGACAGGCCCGGAACTGCCAGTTGGCGTCGGAGCTGGCGCGCTGCGCCGCGCTGGTCTTCGTCTGACCGCCGGAGCTCACCTCGAACGGACCGCACTGGAGCCAGGTCCTGCCCCCGTTCTGGGTCCAGTCCATCCACACGCTGTCGCCCCACAGGGTGTCCCCACCCAGGTGAGCCCAACCGCGGGTGACGCCACGGACCGAGCCGACGTAGAGAGTGGCGGTCCGTCCGAAGATGCTGACCGGCGCCACCGGCGCCTGCGCGCCCCGCAGGGTGTCGGGGATGTCGACGAAGCCGTTGGCGCCCCGCTCACAGTCCTGCGGCGCGGCGGCGGCGGGGGACGCTCCC
Source organism: Nonomuraea antimicrobica (assembly GCF_039536965.1). Lineage (NCBI taxonomy): Bacteria > Bacillati > Actinomycetota > Actinomycetes > Streptosporangiales > Streptosporangiaceae > Nonomuraea > Nonomuraea antimicrobica. Next base: position 66,795 of record NZ_BAAAZP010000101.1, read on the forward strand.
ATCGTCACGACCTGTGCCGTGAGCAGTCCCGTGGCGAACGCGAGGGTCAGCGCTCGCCGGCGAATCCGGGTAAACATGCGACGTCTTTCCTTCCTGGTCAAGGTGGCATTCATCGCGATCTCCCTGGTGAAGTCGCGGCGAGCCCCTGTCGATCGCGGAAGCGACGCCGTTTCGGACGGGGAACGACGCGACACACCGAGTCAACCAAGGACGGCTGTCGTATCGCTGTCCTGGCTATGTCGCGCCCGAGCTGCCTCTTGACCTGCACGGACGTGGGTTTCGGCAGGCGGCCCTCGCACCGGACACCCTAGGTGCGGTCCTGAAGGGGAACGTTCCGGGTCGCCCTGCCGAACCGGCCGGGGCAAGGTGGTCGTCCAGTACCACACTGCCCGCTTCCGGCTCGAGCCCGCACTCGCCAAGGCGCTCAACGTCCCCATCCCGTCCCTCCGCAAGCCGGGCACAGCCTGAGCACGGCTGTCTCGCCCCGCCGCGGCCAGCGCCGACCCGGCCGGGCACGCGCGTATCGGCTACGCCCGCGCCTCGCGCCGCCGGCATCGGACTGGAGTTCCTCATCGGTGACGTGCAGGGCTCCCATGATCCCTCGGGCGTGGCGTTCACCGTGCTCGCGGCCCTGTCGGGGATGGAACGCGAATACATCCGCGACCGCACCCTGGAGGGCCATGAATCCGGCCGTGCCCGCGGCAAAGCCGTCGCCAGCGCCGCCGTCACCGACGAGCACATGCTGTCCATGGCGCTGCATCTGCGCGACCAGGACCTCAGCCTCCGCGAGACCGCCTCCCGCCCGGTCATCACCCAGGGCGCCGAGAAAGGCCGACACCCTCCCCGGCCACCGTCATGCGCATGCTCCGCGACCACGACACCAGCATCGCCGAGCTGGATGCGGGAGCCGACTCAGCCGGTGCTCCCCCGGAAGTGCCCGAACGTTTTCGGCGTAACGGATCGCGTTCTTGGCATCGAGCCCGAGCCGAGCCGCGGCTATCACGGCGTCGCGGAGTGACTCGCCTGCGCGGCAACGTCTCGGTCCGCGATCCACGCGCAGCCGCTGGCCGGGCTTTCGGTGGAGGCGATGACCGCGTCCAGGTTGTCACGAGTACGAGCCAGCGCGGCGATCTGGGCGTCGATGCGATCACGCTCGGCAGCCAGCCGGGAACGCGATTCGGGAGTGCTGACCTTGGCATCGACGCAGGGCAGCAGTTCGGCGATGGTCCGGCTGGACAGGCCGGCGGAGTAGAGCGTCTGGATCAGCTGAACGCGGTCGGCCGCCGACTCGGGATAGTGACGCTGCCCGGACTCGCTCCGGTCCGCCTCCAGCAGCTCCTGCTCCTCGTAGTAACGCAAGGCCCGCACGCTGACGCCCGACCGCGCCGCCAACTCGCCGATACGCACCGTGACCTCCATCACAACACTTGCCTCTGACGTCAACGTCAGGTTTTAGCCTATCCGGCATGCAAATCAACGGAGCACATGTGCTGGTCACCGGCGCCAACCGGGGCCTGGGCCGGCAATTCGTCCTTTCCCTCCTCGACCGCGGCGCCGGCAAGGTGTACGCCACCGCCCGCCGTCCCGACCTCATCGACGTACCGGGAGTCATCCCGCTGCGCCTGGACATCACGGACCCGGCGTCGATCGCCGCCGCGTCCGCCGCGGCACCCGACGTCAAGATCGTCATCAACAACGCAGGCATCTCCACCGGCGCGAACCTCATCACCGGCGACCTGGACACGATCCGCCGCGAGATGGACACCCACTTCTACGGCACCCTCAACGTGATCCGCGCCTTCGCGCCCCAACTGGCCGACGGCGCGATCCTCAACGTCCTGTCCGCGATCTCCTGGCTCGCCTTCAACGGCGCGGGCGCCTACCACGCGGCCAAGGCCGCCGAATGGGCGCTCACCAACAGCGTCCGCCTGGAACTGGCCGACCAGCGCACCCTGGTGACGGGCCTGCACCTGGGCGCCGCGGACACCGACATGATGGCCTGGTACGACGGCGACAAGACCGCCCCCGAGGCGATCGTCGCGGCAGCCCTGGACGGCATCGAAGCGCATCGGTCCGAGGTGCTCGCCGACGCCTGGAGCCGCCAGGTGAAGGCGTGGCTGTCCGAGGACCCGAGCGTCATCTACCGGGAAGCCGAGGCCGCCCTCACGGCCTGACCTTCAGGCCGGGCCCGTACGTGAACCGCACTCGGCAGCCAGGCCACCGGCCAGGACTGGACCGATCGGCTCAGGCCGCCTCGACCTCCTCGTCTTCACCATCCACGCAAGACGAACGACGCGGACGACAGACCTTCAGAATTTCTGAAAGTGCGTTCCGCGAGCTAATGTCCCTTTCGTCGTTGGGATTGGGATAGGTCGGCTGGTCGGAAGCTCACCGTTCGGGCTATCGGCGTGGCTGGGTGAACAATCCCGGCTCGGTCTCGACGAGGATGCCGCGGCTTGCCAGGCGTTTGAGCTTGGCGCGGACGTTCTGGATGGCGTTCTGCGTCAGCGGCAAGTCCATGGCCAGGTCGCGGGCGCGCAGGGAGCCGCCGATCTCGCCGAAGACGGTGAGGATCTGCTGGTAGGCGGGGTGTTCGGGGATCACGGGAGGAGTTGCGGCCGGCTCGGCCGGGGCAGGGTCCTCCTCGGCAAGGGAGATGAGGGTCTTGCGGCTGATCCGCAGGTGCTCGACCTGCTCGCTGAGTTCGCCCAGACGCGCGGTCAGCGTGTCGATCTCTGTCTGGGTCTGCTCGATCTGGCAGGTCAGGAAGTGCTCGCGGGTGTCGATCCGGTCCAGGAGCCAGGTGCCGGGGTCGGGCTGGCGAGCGTTGGACCTGGTCATGTCCACCGCTCAGGCGGGGCGGTGCCACGGGTCAGGCGGCGGGACATCACGTCGGTCATCGCCCAATACACCCGTGATTCGGAACTGGCCGGAAGGTGCTCGTAGTCGCGGACCAGACGGCGGTGGAACATCAAGATGCCGTACGTCTGCTCCACGACCCATCTCTTGGGCTGGGGGACGAAGCCCCTGTCGGCGGGGTTACGCTCGACGATCTCCACGTCGATCCCCAGACTGGCGCCATGCGCGAGGACCGTGTTCTTGAACCCCTGGTCGGCCAGCGCCTTGGTCACCGTGCCCCCGGTGCCGGCGGCGACCCGGTCCAGCAGGGCGATCCCGGTGGTGTTCTCGTGGGCCGAGGCGGCCAGCATGACCACGGCGATGACCAGCCCCAGCACGTCCACTGCCAAGCCCCGTTTTCTCCCTGGTACTCGCTTCGCGGCGTCCTTGCCGGTCGTGGAGGCGGGAACCCCGGCCGCGACGTGGACGCTCTGGGTGTCCAGCACGACCAGGCTCGGGTCGGCTAATCGTTTCTTCTTCTCGCGCAGATGCCAGCGCAGCAGGTCGTGGATCGTCTTGTCGGTGCCGTCATCGCGCCACTTGCCGAAGTAGTAGTACGTCGCGCTCTTGGGTGGCAGGTCGTGCGGGAGATAGTCCCATTGGACGCCGGTTCGTCCCTGGTAGCGGATGGCGTTGACGATCTCGCGTAACTCGTAGTTGCCCTCGTGGCCGCTGACAGACGGGTGCGCGGCCTTCCACGCCGTGAGCACTGGCTCGATCAGTGCCCACTGGGCGTCGGATAAGTCGCTCGGGTACGGCTTGCGCTCGGTCACGCGGCCATCCCAGCACATCCGAGCCCGCCGACCGGCGGTAACGCTACAAATCCATCCGATCACACTGTGACATCACTGGCATAGACTCACGAACCGCACTCTCAAGAGTCCGCACTGCTGGGATTACCTCAGTGGGCTTGCGGCTCCTCGGACACCTCGAGAAAAACGAGCGACCGCTTCTCGACCGAAGCTTCCTCCAGGCTCGCAAGAACATCTGGATTATCTTCGAAGTAGGCCGGATGGAATGGACGCAAGACCAGGCGTGTATTCTTCCACTGCGAAGAGTGCATCAGCACAATCGTCGGTCGATTTTCAGTGACGATCGTCCATTTGCGTTCAGTCAGCAAGGCGGCAGTGGCCGTATTGAGCGCCGCCTGACCATTCGCAACGCCAACGTCCACAACCAGCACATTCGTGATCTGTGTCCCGTCCCCCCATCCGGTTTCAGAGCTGAACTCCGCCTGAACTGCACCGATACTGCGGATATCGTCGAGAGCGGCAGGGGGCACCCGTAACACCACAGGGAAGGGCGTTGAGCAGCCAGAGTTCAGCAACAGCGTGCCGAGGATGATAGCAGCCACCGCAGCACTGCGAACGACCTGAGGAACGAACGTCGTCAATCGCAATTTTGCCAGCCTATCCTGTTGCATGCCCAGTACTCATCGACCGCGCCACCGGGTTTCCACCATTCTTGGAGTTTTTTGCGGCGCTCCACACCGGTAGCCGCGGATGCGCCGGCAAGCGCGTTGTCATTGAAGCCGCTCTCTGCCCAGGCCCGGAAGTTCTTGGTGGTGAGTTTTGTATTGCCAGACGCAGGATTATCCACCGTCACACCAGAACATCCACAATAGGCGATCGCCGCCTCCGCGTCGTTCAGATAGTGTCGAGAGCCGCCCTTCATGTACCAGACGTTCTCTTTGAGGTGGCGCATCCAGGCGGCCGCGAGGTGTATCGCCCTGTTCGGGTCCAGCGCCTCTTTCAGATAATCACCGAGCGGCCTGCTTTCCCACTCCTTCTTCCCATAGTGCTTCATCATTAGTATGCGAACTTTGTAGAGCTCAAGCTGCGCCAGCCCAACAGATGCACCCGACCCCAGATTCTTGGGATTATTACGGTCGCTGAGAATCCCGCCAAACCAGTCAGCGGTAAGACTGATGGCTCCGAACTTGTTGGCGAGGGTATTCAGCTCCCAGAACAGGACGGCCGTCAGATACTTTTTATCAATGCCATGGTTGGCGGCAGCACGGGTGATGGCGCCATGGTACTTAAGGAGCGACTTGAACATGCTGTAGTACTTGAAGCGGGAGGCAACTGATCCGTTGCCGGTGTTCTTCGGCAGTGCCGCGTAGCCTTTGGTCGGACGCGTTGCCGAATAATTCTGCATCTCTCGCCACTGCCTGAGCTTCATGCTCTTAGGATTGGACTTCGCCGCCCGCTCCATCACGGCAAAGCTTTCCAAGCCTCCCGCCTTCGCCCAGTTGAACGCCAGCAACTCGTCAGTCAGCGTCGGTGACCAGCTTGCCATGTAGTCATTCTGCACCTTTTCGTCGGCGAACCAGAAGCTGACCTGGTCGACAGGCCGGCCGTTCGGCATGACTTCGAAACCCAGCCTCTCGACTTCGTCCTCGCCGAGCCAGAATTTCTTCTCGTTCTCCAGCTCAATCATCCGAGCCCAGCTCGGGTCGACGGTGGCGCCGCCGCAAGACTGAATGTCGCAGGCCACCGCGCCGCTCCCGATGTCTTCCCTGCCGCAGGAGCCGATGCATTGTCCCCCTGATGCAGCGGAGCTGCTGTAGCCGCCGCCCGGGATGGTGGTGTAGCCGCCGCTCGACCCTGAGCCGCCGTAGCCGACCCCAGCGAGAGATCCGCTGTCAATGGTGTAGTGGCCGGTGGGGTCAATGCCGGTGAGGGGTGAGGCGTTGGCGTAGGTGTAGCGGTTGGCTTGGACGGAGGGGTTGGGGGTGAGGGTGGCGGTGTCGCGGCTGGTGAAGGTGCCGGTGCCGGGTTGGTACCAGCGGGCGTGCATGTTGACTTGCCGGTAGCCGGGGTCGGTGTATTCGCCCTGGTAGCCGAGTTGGGTTTTGGTGCCGGTCTGGGCGGTGACGGTGCCGATGGGGTCGTAGGCGGTGGAGGTTTGCAGGGTGGCGGTGTGGGTGCCGACCAGGTCGCCGTGCAGGTCGCTGAACGCCGCCGCGGCGCTGGTGCCTTCCTTGAGGCCGAGCAGGCCGCCGGTGAGGTCGCGGGCGTATGTGGCCTGGAGGGTGCCGCTGTCGGTGATGGCGGCCAGGTCGTTGCCGAGCCCGGAGTAGGTGAAGGTGTTCTTGGTGGTGCCGCGGGTGCGGCTGGTCATGCGGTCGAGGGCGTCGTAGCTGTAGAGGCTGTCGCCGTCGGCGATGAGCCTGTCGAAGGCGTCGAAGGTGTAGCTGGTGGTGGAGCCGGTTTTGGTGCTGGTGGCCAGGGTGCCGCGTGGAGTGTAGGTGTAGTCGGTGCCGTCGCCGCTGGTTAGGCGGTTGCGTTCGTCGTAGGTGAACGTCGCGGCCCCGGCTTTGGTGCGGTTGCCGGCGGCGTCCCACTCATAAGGGGTGGTTGTGCCGCCGGGGGCGGTCCAGGAGGTGAGGCGTCCGGCGTGGTCGTAGGCGTAGGTGTTGGTGCCCGCTCCGGCGGTGCCGGTGGTGGTCTTGGTGGTGAGGTTGTCGTTCTTGTCCCAGCCGTAGGCGATGCTGGCGAGCTGGGTGCCGGAGCCGTTCTTCAGCGTCTGGCCGGTGATGCGGTCCATGTCGTCGTAGTCGATGCTCTGGGTGGAGGCTGTGCCGGTGGTGGCGGTGACGGTCTTCAGGCGGCTGGCGGGGTCGTAGCCGTAGGTGAGAGTACGGCTGGTGACCGGGTCGGTCGTGGTCTTGATCCGGTTGGCGCCATCGTAGGTGAAGGTGGCAGTTCCGGCCGCGTCGATGCGCTGGAGGGGGGAGCCAAGCCCGTCGTAGGCGTAGGCGGTCTCCTGGACGGTGCCGCGCGAGACCTTCAGCGGCAGGCCGCGGTCGTTGTAATCGACCGTCAGGTCACCGGCGGTGGTTGAGCGGCCGGCAAGGTCGTAGCCGAAGGTCCGCTCGGCCGTGGCGGCGCCGCCTCCCGCGCCGGTCTCCTTGGTGAGACGGCCCAGATCGTCGAAGGTACGGTCGGTGCGCACTCCGCCGGGCTGGATGGTCGCCGTCTGGTTGCCCGCAGCGTCGTAGAGGTGGGTCCAGGTGCGGTCGGCCGCATCCGGGTGCGCCGTGGTGGAGGGCTCGGTCACCGTCTCGGCCAGGCCGAGGGTGTTGTAGCCGGTCCAGGTGGCGTTGCCGCGGCCGTCGGTGAGGCGGGTACGGGCGCCGGTGGCGTCGTAGCCGAAACTCGTGGTGATCGACTCACTCGATGAGACCGGCTCTACCAGTGAGGTGGCCCGGTTCAGCGCGTCGAAGGTCTGCCGGGTGACGTGGCCCTCGGGGGAGGTGGCGCTGGTCGGGTTGCCTGCTGGGTCGTAGCCGTAGCCGTACGTCCGCAGCACCGCGCCGTTCTTGTCCACGTCCCTGGCCACGGTCTTACGGTCACGCCGCCTCAGACGCCCATCGGACTCGATGCCGGGGCCGACGAAGGAGGCCTGCGGCGGCGACCGCCCCAGCCCGTATCGAAGCCCGGCCGCCGTCCGCGACCTGGCCACGGCTCCGCCCTGGACGATGCCGCGCTGGCGAAGTTCCTGGACGAGAACGGCAAGCTGCTGTCAGCCCGCGGCGCGACGCAATGGGCTGGACACAGGCCGTGAACGAAGGTTTCCGGCATCGACAAGCTCGGCCCGCAGGCGGTGCAGCGCGAGAACACCGGCCTGCTCACTCAGGCGATCGGCGACTTGGAAGCCCGGCTTACCGAGTCGGCAGCAGGCTGACCAGGGACGCCTCCCGTGTCCTGCCAGCCGTCCCCGAACGCGCCACACGCCCAACGACCGGCCAGGAGCCCCATCGTGACCCCGCTCGAACGCATCCTCGCCAAGGCTCTTACCGAGATCGTCATCAGGCTTGATCTCAGCGACGACGACGCCATCACACCCGAGGCCACGATGGAGGTGCTCCGACCGGTGATCGCCCTCCTGCAGGAACCTCCCCGGGCAGGATCCCGGCCGTCGACGGCGCCGAGCCGCTCAATGCCCCGGTACGGTGTGGGCACGGCAATGCCGCCGCCCCCCGTTGGGCGGGTGGGCGGGCGTTGAGCGGTCAGAGGCCGAAGGCCAGCTCGCTGAGCGTGTCGCTGAGCGTGGTGAGCAATCGCCGGTCCCAGGCCTCTCCGTAGTCCTCCACATAGCCGTACGTGTCGAGCCGGTAGGTCTGGTACTGCCTCTCCTCGCTGGCCGCCATGCCGATCCGTTGCCGCTCGGCGTCCGTCAGCGGGGGTTCGCCCGCCCGCCGCCGGTCGGCTTTGGCCCATGCGACGGCGTCGTAGTAAGACTTCTCGTACGCGTACTGGGAGGTGTCCTTCGTCGACTGGGGATGCAGGGACTGCCACTCACGGGTCATCTCGTAACCCACGACCTCGCTGCGCGCCTCCTCCCTGATCCGGGCCTCGATGAACTCGTCGCGGCTCATCCTGTTCGGGTCGATCCCCATGCGGTGCTTCGCGTGGCCGACCTCATGGACGAACGTCTCGGCGAGTTCCTCGGGTGACCGGCCCTCGCCGGTCCGGACCCGGATGAGGTTGAACATGGCGCTGTAGTCGCCGAGACGTTCCTCGCCTCCGGACTTCGAAGGTGTAAATCACGGTGACGCCGTGTTCGCGAGCCCAGGCGAGCGCCGCCCGGCCGGTGGGGGTCTGGTTGAGGATCTTTTCGACTTCCCGCTGCGTACCCTCGTCGTTGCTGCCGACGCCGAGTAGTACCGCTTGCCTGGCGAGGACCCCGGTGACCCATCGCGGCGGGGACCCAGTGCGGCCATGACGCCATCCTGGCCGCAGCCTGGCGCGCGCCCGTGACGGCGACCGTCGCGATGTTGCGTTCCACCTGGACGAGGGCCAACCTGAGCGCGTTGCGGGTACCCGTGACCCGCCTGATGGTCAGGAAGAACCCCATGGCCGGGCCGAACCGGAACGCCTGGACGATCGAGACGAGCAGGACCGTCAGCAGGTAGATGACCAGCAGCTTCCAGAGCACCACGATGACGGTCATGGCGCCGGTGGCCAACGAGGCGTTCCCGGAGTCGTTCCAACTGCTCCAGCACACCGTCCGCGGCCTGCCACTTGCCGTCGAACGTGTCCACGTCATCGCCCTTGTTGCCCGCCGCCCCGGATGTGCCTCGCGGCGGCGTCCGCCTGTCCCGCGGCCTCCTGCGCCGCGGAGCCGACCTCCATCCATGCCTGCGCCTCATGGAGATTCCGCTCCTCGTTCCACTCTTTCGACCACGGAGCCTCGTCGCGCACCATGTCGTACACGCCGGACAGTCCGGCGGGCAGGTCTAGGCCCACGGCCGCTCACCGGCGGGCCACACCGCTCGCGCGGCCTCCACGTTCGCCTGTTCGGTCGTCGTGTAGTTCCGCTCCGTCTCCGCCAGCTTGGCGGCGACGTCACGCAGCCGTGCGGCCGCGGAGCTGAAGGTCTGCGATGCCAGGCCAGGCAGGCCAGCCGGCGTACACCGCGGCGAACTCGGCCCCCGGGCGTTCGGGCTCGGCCGCCGGGGCGGTGCACCGGTCCGAGGCGCCGCTGGATTCTTCTCTCATGCCATGAGCCCCGTGCCGCCTCTCCCCTATGGAGGCATAGCGTAGTGAGCGATCTATCTGCTATAGGCGTTGATCGCTACAGTTCAACGCATCACGTGTTCACCTTGAGAACTCCATGCGGCAGCAGCCGGATGACCGTCTCGACAGGTGAACACGGCGAGCTGAGGACGTCAGAACAGCTCCTCCTGGTCTCCAGCCTTCGCCGCCGGAACCCCGCCGAACGGCCCATACCGATCATCGCGCATGATCGAGCAGCGCAGGGCGGCCAGGATGCTGCCCCGATTGGGGTGGGTCGGGGTGATGGCCACTCCACAGATACCGTCGGTGGCGCAGTCGATGAACCAGGTCACCCACGGCTTACGCAGTTGGCTGGCGTCGGTGGCTAGGAGGAAAAGGACCTCCAGTGCCCCTCGGAGACGACCTCGACGGTGCCGTCGGTCACCTTGATGGCCGTCTGGTCGTCGATGGCGTACGCCGGACCCGCGATGTCGGCGGCCCATCTTTCGGCCTCAGCCATGGTGTTTCCCGGCATGAGCTCGTGCCCCAGGTGCGGGAAGATCGAGAAGTCGACGACCCCTAGGGTGCGGTCGCTTCCGGTGGGCGGCGTCCATTCGACGAAGTAGTCACCGATCCGGGGGGTCATCACCATGCTTCCGGCGCTCACCCCCACCCAGACCGTCTCGGGCAGCGACGGCAGGAGATCCGTCAGCCCGGACTGCCGCATCCAGTGGCACAGGTACGTCGCATCGCCGCCGTCCACCAGCAGGACGTCAGCCTCCCGGACCCAGGGTACCCAGCGGTCCTTGCCGATGCTGTGCAGTGCGGTGAGCTCGAGGAGGCCCACCGACTTCCAGCCCAGGTCGCACATGGGTGCCGGGGTCTGTCCGGCGATGAAGCGCCAGGCTGAGGCTGGTGTGCACATGGGGTGGCCATACTCCGCAGTAGGGATGCAGAGGGCACTGGCGTCGGCGATCGGCTTGCCCAGCAGGTCGACCAGCGCGTCGCGAAGGCTCGTGTTCGTGACGCCTCCGGACGTGAGAAGAAGCTTCAAGATGTCTCCTGATTCGAGTGCGATGGAGCGATGTGACGTGTAGACCTGGGACCACCGCGAGACTCATCGCTGCTGGGGGCAGAACTCACCTGCATGCCCTCGATACAGCCGCCTTTTGAACAACCGTCCGCAACGTCACGGACACCCGCCGGCCGCGAGGCACCCGTCCGTCTGGGCCAAGGTCGCTCTTGCGCGCCGGGATGGCATGCCGCCAGGTGAATCGCGCCGGGCCGGTCATCACGCAGAGACTGCCGGGTTCGAGACGTACTGGTACGCGCGTCTTGTTCTCCGGGTGGGTGAACTCCATAGCGCACGCCGACAGCAGGCTGACCGAGGCTACGACCGGTCCAAAGCTGGGGACGTGGTCGACGTGGGCGCTGATGCCCTGACCAGGCAGGTACTCGTTCACGATCACCTGGTCAGGTGGTCGGTCGAAGTGGCCGTCCTCGTGCAGCCGCAGGGCCAGCGTCGCCGCCCAGCCTGGTAGTGGCGGGGCCGGAGCGTCGCCCACGCCACGACTGCCATAGTCGTAGCGATGCCCGTAGTGCTGGACGCGCCGCCGTAGCTGCGACGACCAAGGCGCGGTGTCGATGTCTGCCGTTAGTCGCCGCTGACCGTCCTCGTCCAGCCAGTGGTGAACGAGTAGAAGACCTGGAACCATGATCGAAGATATATTCGATCATGGTTCATACAGTCCAGGGTTCGTACTTGCCTCTACAGCCCAAGCAGTACGCCGACATCCGGGCCCGCAGACCCCAACCGCCGAAGTGCGGTCACTTCTCTGTCTCGGCTCATCGAGCCTGATGCATGAGCATGGCGCTGACCTGCAGTGCATCAGTTGTGCTGATTCGCGAACAAGCCATGCAGCTCAGCGAAGCTGATGCGCGCAGCAGATGAGGTGTGGGTGGACGGTCACCGGTGGGCGATTCCGGCTGTGATGGCCGGGCCCTCCTGCTGTATCCATGCCTCGGCACGAGGCAGCCGATCCTTCACCCCCTCGTCCCAGAAACGCCGGAACACCGGGTCTCTTTCGGCTGCGGCGCGCATGTTGACGTGGAAACGGCCGATCATCGTGGTGGCCGCGGGGACCAGGACGCGGCGCTGCTCCGACGTCATGCCGTAGGCGTCAGCGAACACCGCAACGCGGTGCGGGATGTCAAGGTCGCGGAAGGCGGGCGCCCGGTCCTCGGGATGCATCAGCGGTGCCCAGTAGTAGAGGGCATTGGCGATGTCGTCGACCGTGGGCTTGGCCAGGTCGAAGTCGATGAGCGCCGCGGGCCGGCCGTCGCGGAAGACGACGTTACCTGGGCAGTAATCGCGGTGGCTCACCAGCAGCGGCTCACCGTCCGGGGCCGAGTTCCGGACCCGCATCCCGGGGATCCCGCCCCAGACGGCGCCCTCAGGCGCGACCCAGCCCTCGGCGACGTCGTGCAGCCGCCGGATGAGCTGCGCCAGTGCGACCAGCACCTCCTCCCTCGCCGTCTCCGGCGGGAGTGGTTCACGGGGAACGTCACCGGGAACGAAGGACAACACCTCGCGGCCCCGCTCGTCGAGCCCGAGAGGGACGGGCGCCTCGGAGAAGCCTGCGGCGTGCAGGTGCGCCAGGTAAGCCTGGATCGTCAGGGAGAAGGGCCGGACCGGGCGGCGCACGGTATCCCCGACCCGCACGATCTCTTGGGTGACGCCGTCACCGACCAGCGGTACCTCATCGCACTGGTCGATGCCACGACTCGGGTCGGTCACGGGCGCTCCACGGGTGTTGGTTCCACGGTTGTCTGCGTCGGTTCGTAGCGGATCCGGACGCGTCTCCCGCGCCGAGCCTCGTAAGACAGGACGATGGCACCCCGGACACACACCCCCGCATCACTTGCATTGAGCCACATCAGTTTGCGTGTGCCAGGACATCAGATCTGCTGAGCCGCTTCAACTTCGCCGAGCCAGGACATTCTCGCGAACATCGATCATGCTGACGGCCACCAAGCGCGGTCAAAACTCACGAGCAAGTGCGGTCAGTTCCCACGAACAAAACCAAACCGCGGAAAGCGAGAAACCGCAGCTCAGACCTAAATCCGTTGGATTTCCGCCGTTGCTACGGGGCTACTTGCCAGCGAGAGCATCGCCGACGAGGACCTGAGCAAACGACATCACCGAGTTGAGGAGGACTTCGACGTGGAGGCCATCCCGGCCCGCACATCCGTGCTGGTGCCAGATCCCATGGGATGCGAGACAGCGATCATTGATCCGGCCACGCTCCTTGCGGTGCCGAGCAAGGTGCCGCCGAGGGTAATCGAGACGTACCAGCGCGAACCCTCCCGCTTCACGCTGATCGTCTTCATCCGGCCCTTGACCGGCCGGTGCTGGTGCCCCCGGACGTGACCGATTCCCTGCAGCCGCACGAGCGTCGCAGTGGGGTGCTCGGGCTGCGCATCCCGCCGTCAGCCATCTCCGTCCTTCGGCCAGACGACGATGTCGAACCAGCCGTGTTCGAGAGAGGCGACCCGGCCCGCCCGGTCCGGGTGCGGGAGCGGTTGGCGGGGGACCTGGGCCGGGCCATCCCCCTGTACGAGGCCGCCCTGGCCGACTGCGAGCGGGCACTGGGCTCAAATCACCTGGTAACGAAGGACTTGCGCGCCTACCTGTCCGTGGAGTCAGGGGGAGGTTGGTCCGCGTGGTCGTAGGCTTCCTGCGACGCCGACACCTCGCCGAGGTGCGCGATCGCCCATTCCTCCAGCGCGCGCAGCGGTTCGCGCAGAGTGCGGCCCGCCTCGGTCAGCGCGTACTCGACGCGGACCGGAACCTCGGGGTAGACGGTACGGCGTACGAGCCCGTCCCGTTCCAGTCCGCGGAGAGTCTGGGTGAGCATCTTCTGCGAGATGCCCTCAATGCGTCGGCGCAGTTCCGAGAACCGAACGCTGCCGTCCCACAGGGCGCCCACGATGAGCACCGTCCAACGGTCGCCGATGCGATCCAGGATGCGGCGGGTCGGACAGTCCGCACGATAAGGGCTGCCGCGGAGCACCGACTCGGCCTGAGTGGTTACCACAAAGTGCCTTCTTCCGATCAGAGAGCTGCTCTCCTATGGTAACCACAGGGCGTCGCCTGACGCCATCCGTCCCGGAGAAAGGCACCTCGTGTCCCGTATCACCGTCATCGGCGGCACCGGCTACGCCGGTTCAGCCATCGTCGCGGAGGCCGCCGCTCGCGGCCACCAGGTCACCGCGCTGAGCCGCTCGCTCCCCGACGCGCCGATCCCGAGCGTGGACTATGTCCAGGGTGACGCCGCCGAGGAAGCAACCCTCTCAGCGGCCATGGAGGGTACGGATGTCGTCGTGGCCGCACTCGCGCCACGCGGCCCGCTGGCCGTCACCTTCCGCGACGTCTACAGCACCATCGCACGTCTGGCCGATGCCGCAGGCCTACCCCTGTACGTCGTCGGCGGCTACTCCTCCCTGCGCCCCGCACCCGGGGCGGCCCGCTTCGTCACCGACCTCAGCCACATCCCCGCAGAGCTCCACGACGAGATCCGCGCCGGAGCCGCGCTCATCATCGAGGACCTCCCGGCCACACCCCCGACCCTCGACTGGGTCTTCGTAAGCCCGGCGCTCAGGTTCGGCGCACATATGCCCGGCGAACGACTCGGCCGCTACCGGCTCGGCGACGACGTCGCAGTCCAGCCGCAGGACGGCGGCGCGATCTCCGCCGAGGACTACGCCCTCGGGTTCGTCGACCTGATCGAGAAAGGCGACCACCACAGGGCACAGGTCAACCTCTGCCACTAGCGCGGGCAGGAGCGGCAGGCGATGCCGAAGACCACCTCTCGTGTCCGGGTGCTGCGCCGTGTCACCCCGGCCGGGCCCATGCCCCAGGTTCAGCGCTGGACTCGGCACTGGCCTGCCCCCGCTGTCGTTCCATTCCGGCGTTCGGCACGTCCGATGGTGCAGGCTCGCCGTCGCGGTCGCCAGCGAGTCGTCGACGACCAGGGCCGGCGGTTCGTCTCCGAGGAATCGTCCGCAGGTCTGGCAGTCGGCGGCCCACAGGCACGCGCACACGTCGCGAACCCTCTCCTCGCCGAGCTTGTCCAGGATGTCCTGGTTCACCTTGATGCTGGTCGGATGATTCATAACGCGAATTTTCAAGATTCTCCTCGCGATTCTGCGAGGCGCGAGAGGGCGCAGGTCAGATGCCTACTGACCAGCCGTTGCGGTCGTTGAAGAGTCCGGCGGCGTGACCTTTTGTGCTGTTGCCCGTCAGGTCGGAATCATCTGGCTCGCGATGGCGAGACCGGGTCGTGGAGAAGGTCGGGCCGCCGGTTGACGAAGATCTCCAGCAGTGGCCTGTCGTGCGACTGGAAGGAGATGATGGTCGTCCCCGTACAGGTCCGAGGGCGTCTTGGTGGCGCTCCCGTCCACCAAGGCATCCGGGGGATCCGTCGTGCAACGCCTGCAGTTTCCCGATCTCGCGATGGGAAGCCGCCCTTCACCCGCGGGCTTAGGCGGGACGGAGAAGGCCACGTGCATCCCCCGCCGGCATCCTGTGGGCCGTGATGGCCACTTCCGACGCGATCCCCGGCACCTTTTGCACGAGCTTCGACACAAGCCCTGAATCGCTGCACAACGGGATCGGAGCGGCTGGGCGCTGTGTTCGGCCCCTGCGGAGCCGATGGCCGGCACAGACGGTGACGGACCGTCAGGAGGAGGGCCGGCGAGAGGCGGGGGCGCGGACGTGAGGGATGTGGGGAAGTTCGATCTTGGGGTCACGGGTAACAACCGCATCCACCTTTGGCCAGAAATCAGCGGAAGTTCCGACTCTTCCAGTGCTACTTATTGACATTTCGCCGAAAATGGCGCGTACTTCGATCGAATGTCGGTTTTACTACCCCCCACAACATCACCCGATCACGACGCGACCGGTCCAGGCCAAGACCCACGTCGCGAACGAACGCAGTGTCCCGAGCACCTGCAAGTCACCCTCACGCAAGCGTCACCGATTGGGGAACCATGACCGAGGTAGGCAGAGGCACGGCGAAAAGCCTGCTCTCCCGGCGTGCCTTCACCACGTCCGCGGCGGCTGCCGCGTTGGCACCATTGGTCACAGCGAATCAGACCGCCGCGTCGTCCCAGGCCGGCACGACCATGGGCGCGGTCCGCCGCATCACCCTGTACGCCGAGCGACTGGAGGACGGCCAGTTAGGCTACGGCCTGGAGCCCGGCAAGGCCACGATTCCCGGGCCGCTCATCGAGATGGTCGAGGGCGACACGCTTGAGATCGAGATGGTCAACAACCTGGACGTGACGGCGAGCCTGCACGTCCACGGGGTGGACTACGACGTGGCCAGCGACGGTACGAGACTGAACGACAGCGTGGTCGAGCCCGGGGGCCGGCGCACCTACATCTGGCGCACCCACGCGCAGGGCAGGCGCGGGGGCGGCGCCGGCATCGAGCCCGGCAGCGCGGGCTACTGGCACTACCACGACCACGTGGTGGGGACCGATCACGGCACGGGCGGCATCCGGCAGGGACTGTACGGCCCGCTGGTGGTCCGGCGGAAGAAGGACGTCAGGCCGGACAAGACGTTCACCGTCGTCTTCAACGACATGATGATCAACAATCGCCCCGCGCACCACGCGCCGGAGTTCGTCGCCAAGGTCGGCGAGCGGGTGGAGTGGATCGTGATCACCCACGGCGAGCTCTACCACACGTTCCACATCCACGGGCACCGCTGGGCCGACAACCGCACCGGCATGCTGGAGAGCCTCGAGGACCCGAGCCGGATCATCGACACCAAGATCACCGGGCCCGCCGAGTCGTTCGGCTTCCAGCTGATCGCGGGCGAGCGCGTCGGCCCGGGGGCGTGGATGTACCACTGCCACGTCCAGAGCCACTCCGACATGGGGATGGCCGGCATCTTCACGGTGACGGACGCGGACGGGAACGTGCCGGGTCAACCGGGCGGTGGTCACTCGGGCGGCGGTCACTCGAGCAGTGACCCCGCGGGCGGTGACCACGCGGGCCACTGACGGCCGCGCACAGCCCGGCCCGGCCCGGGCCGCCCCCGAGACCGGATCCGGTCGCCCCATGCCGTACCACCACGGCCCCACGCAGACGTCGACACCCCGGACCGCGGCCGACCCCGAACTCGTCCGCAAATGGTCCCGAACCACCCTCGATCCCAAGGAGCAATGATGGGTCGAACAGGCCATTTACCGCCCCGACCACCCGCCTGGCGACGCGTACTGATCACGATGTCGAGTGCCGTCCTGGTGCTCGGACTGGCGCCCCCGGCCGCCGTGCCGGCCCAGGCACAGGCACAGCTACAGGCACAGGCCCCCGCCCCGGCCGCCAAGAAGCCCGCCGTCAACGTGCTGGTCTTCAGCGGTCAGGCCGCGCAGCAGGACGACCCGGTGCGGGCGGCCGCGACGGCGATCAGGGAACTGAGCAAGAAGAACGGGTTCTCCGTCGAGGAGGCCCAGGATCCGGCGGTCTTCACCGCCGACAATCTGGCGCGGTTCCGTGGCGTGGTGTTCCTGTCCGCCAACGGCGTGAGCCTGGACGAATCGCAGCTCGCCGCCTTCCAGGCGTACATCAGGGGCGGCGGCGGGTTCGTCGGCATCCGCGACGCCGCCCGCGCGCAGGTGGACTCGGCCTGGTTCACCGAACTGATCGGCACCCGTCCCGTCGGCGCCCTCCCCATCGCGGAGAAGGTGACGGAGACCGCGGCGAGCGCGGAGAACCCGCCGAACGAGACCAAGGACAAGGTCTTCGACGGGGACAACGACACCAAGTGGCTGGCCCGGACGCCGACCGCGTGGGTGCAGGGCAAGCTGGACAAGCCCGTCGCGGTGGCGCACTACGCGCTGACGTCGGCCAACGACTCCCCCGGCCGGGACCCGAAGGACTGGACCCTCCAGGGCTCGCAGAACGGGACGACCTGGACAGATCTCGACAAGCGCAGCGGGGAGACCTTCCCCCAGCGGTTCCAGAGCAAGGAATACAAGTTCGAGAACACCACGGCGTACCAGTACTACCGGCTCAACGTCACCGCGAACAGCGGTGAGCCCCTGACCCAGCTCGCCGAGCTGCGGCTGTTCGGGCCCGACTCCGCGCCTCCCCCCGCGCCGAAGGAGCAGAAGGCCGTCGTGGACATCCTCGACCGCCGGCATCCGGCGAACGAGGGACTTCCGCTCACCCTGTCGCGGACCGACAAGTGGCTGAGCTGGAACCCCAATCCGGTGGGCAAGGTCCACACGATCGCGCAGGTCGAGGAGTGGACCTACAACCCGAGCATGAACGGCAACGGCCCGTTCCACCCGGTCTCCTGGTGCCGTGACTACGACGGCGGCCGGTCCTTCTACACCGGCATGGGCGGCACCGCGGCGAGCTACACCAGCGACAAGCAGTTTCGCACGCACCTCGCCGGCGCCATCCGGTGGGCGACCGGCATCGTCCGGGGCGACTGCCAGGCGACCATCGCGGCCAACTACACCACGGAACGGCTGACCGCGCCGAACACGCAGGGCCGGCTCGACCAGATCGGCGAGCCGCACGGCCTGACCATCGCGCCGAACGGCAAGGTGTTCTACATCGGCAAGGCGGCCTGTGCCACCGGCCCGGTCCCCGACTGGAACGACCCGAAGGTGGGCCTCGGCTGCGGCACCATCCACCAGTGGGACCCGAGGACCAAGCAGGTCAAGCTGCTGACCACGCTGCCCGTCATGGGCAACCGCGGCAGCGGCGACGAGCTGGTCAAGAACGAGGAGGGCCTGGTCGGCATCACCCTCGACCCGGACTTCGCGGAGAACGGCTGGATCTACGCGTACTGGATGCCGCACGCGTCGATCGACCGGGACAGGCGCATCGGCAAGCGGACGGTCTCCCGGTTCGACTACGACTCGCGGACCCAGACGATCGACCAGAGCAGCCGCAAGGACCTCCTGCAGTGGGACACCCAGATCCACAGCTGCTGCCACGCGGGCGGAGGCATGACCTTCGACGAGGACGGCAACCTCTACATCGGCACCGGTGACAGCAACTCCTCCGGCGGATCCGGCGGTTACTCCGGGAACAACTGGACCCAGGACTACAAGGGCACCTCGTTCCAGGACGCCCGCCGTACCTCCGGAAACACCAACGACCTCAACGGCAAGATCCTCCGCATCCACCCGGAGCCCGACGGCACCTACACGATCCCCGAGGGCAACCTGTTCACCGGCGAGGAAGAGGGCGGCGGCAAGACCCGCGCGGAGATCTGGGTGATGGGCGTCCGCAACATCGCGCGGCTGGAGTGGGACAAGGAGAACGACTGGATCACGGCCGGCTGGGTCGGCCCGGACGCCGGCGGCCCGAGCGAGACGTGGGGACCGGCCAAGTACGAGACCGTGACGGTTCTCACTTCCGCCGGCAACCAGGGCTGGCCGTACTGCATGGGCAACAAGCAGCCCTACCGCGACCGCAGCAACAGCGACGCCACCCAGCCCGCCGAGTGGTACGACTGCGACAACCTGAAGAACACCTCGCCGCGCAACACCGGCCTCGTCGACATCCCGCCAGCGCGCGACAACATGATCTGGTACTCGCCGCAGGGCGGCGGCCCGGTCTACCCGGAGCGGCAGGACGGCAGCGGTCTCCCGACGTACAAGCAGGGCGAGGAGACCTTCACCATGCCCTACCTCAAGGGCGGCGGCCAGGCGGTCATGTCGGGCCCGACCTACCACCGCTCCCAGACCGACACCGACAGCGGGGTCGCGTGGCCGGAGTACTGGGACAACAAGTGGTTCATCGGTGACGAGTCCAACGGCAACAACCGCATCGCCGTGACCGTGAACCCGGAGACCGCCCGGGACGCGGGCCGGCCGGCGTTCGCCGAGGACCTGCGGAACATCATCCCGGGCGGCGGCGGCGCCAACCAGCTCCAGTCGTGGATGGACGCGAAGTTCGGTCCCGACGGCGCGCTCTACCTGCTCGACTACGGCAGCGGCTTCTTCAGCCTGCACGCGAACCAGAAGCTGGTCCGCGTCACCTACAAGGGCGGCCCGGCGACGCCGAACCCGGACGCCGCCGTGGCGCGTCCCGCCCGGCAGAACGCCGAGCCCAGGACGATGACGTTCTCCAGCGCCAAGGCCGGCGGCGTGGCGTGGGAGTGGGACTTCGGCGACGGCAGCGCGCCGTCGAAGGAGGCCGCCCCGACGCACACCTACGCCGGCTTCGGCACCTACGAGGCGACGCTGAAGGTCACCTACGCCGACGGCGAGCAGGCCACCGGGAAGATCGCTGTCACGGTCGGCTGCGCCGCGCCCGACGCCCGGCCGACGGTGCAGTTGCTCGACGCCTTCACCGGCGTGCGCAACAAGGCGGCCGGCGGCGGCTGCACGATCAACGACCTGATCGACGACGAGCGCGACTGGAAGAACCGCAACCAGTTCGTCCAGCACCTCGACACCGTCGTGAGGCAGCTCCTCAAGGACGGCGTCATCACCGCCCAGGAGGCGGAGGCGCTGCGCACCGCCGGCGCCAAGTCGGAGGTCGGGAGGGTGACCGGGTACCAGCCCATCTTCGACGGCACGGCGTCGTCGCTGCTGGGCTGGAGCCAGGCCCCGTCCGGGCGGTTCGCCCTCCAGCCGGACGGCACGATCCGCAGCTCCGGCGGTCTGGGCATGCTGTGGTACTCCGACAAGGCGTACGCGGACTTCTCGGTCCGGCTGCAGTTCCGTGACAGCTCGCCCGACCCGCATCGCGCCAACAGCGGCGTCTTCGTCCGGTTCCCGGACCCGAGGACCCCGCTGGAGCAGCGTCCCGCCGGAAGCTGCGGCACGGTCGGCGCGGCGCGCACGTCACCCGCGTGGGTCGCGATCTTCTGTGGCCACGAGATCCAGATCTACGACGGCGACACGGGCGAGCCGCAGAAGACGGGCTCCGTCTACAACTTCTCGCCCAACGGCCTGAACCGGGCCGGGGCGACCCCGAAGGGCCAGTGGAACGACTACGAGGTCCGGGTGGTCGGCCAGCACTACACGATCATCCGCAACGGCACGGTGATCAGCGAGTTCGACAACACGCCGGGCAAGGCGTCGTCCCGCACCGGTGACCCGCCCACGGACCTGCGCCAGTTCATCAGCGGGTTCGTCGGGCTGCAGAACCACGGCAACAACGACGTGATCGACTTCCGCAACATCCGCGTGCGCGAACTCTAGGACGGTACGCCGGCCGGGTGCCGGGCCGGGGAGCCTTCTCCGTGCCCGGCGCTCCACCCCAGCTCGGAAAGGTGCATCGACACATGCATGTCGGATCTCTCCCCTCCCTCGTGATCAGAGCCTTACGGCGGGCGTCCGGAGCGGTGACGGCGCCGCGCCTCGCCGTGGCGCTGCTCGCCGTGGCGCTTCCCGCGCTCTTCCTGACGTCGTTCCAGGCCGCCGCGCAGCCCCGTACGCAGCTCACCGCCGCGCAGGCGGCGGACCAGGTGCTCACCTGGACCGCCGACGACAGCATGACCGCGTACAAGTCGGCGCCGGAATCGGCGACGGCGGGTCCCGCCACCATCGTCTTCGAGAACAGCGCGGCCACCGGCAACACCACCGGCATGACGCACACGCTGACGTTCGACACCTCCACCCCCGGCTACAACCACGACGTCAGCCTCAACATCATCGCCAGCCCCTTCGACGCCAACGGCGGCCGGCACATCGCCCAGGTGAACCTCACCCCCGGCAAGTACCGCTACTACTGCGTGATCCCCGGTCACGGCCAGATGACCGGCGAACTCGTCGTCACCGAAGGCGGGGGCGAGGACACGACCGCACCGCAGGTCTCCGCGCAGGTGGCGGGCGACCAGGACGCGGACGGCAACTACGTGGGCGCGGCGACGGTGACGGTCTCGGCGAGCGACACCGAGTCCGGGGTGGACACCGTGGAGTACGCGCTCGACGGCGGGGAGTTCGCGGCCTACTCGGCCCCGGTGTCGGTCAACCAGGTCGGGGCGCACACGGTGACCTTCCGGGCCACCGACAAGGCGGGCAACACCTCACCCGTGGACTCGGTGGCGTTCACGGTGGTGGCTCCGCAGGAGGAGGACACCACTCCGCCCGAGGTCACCGGGGAGGTGACCGGTGACCAGGACGCGGACGGCAACTACGTGGGCGCGGCGACGGTCACGGTCACGGCGAGCGACGCCGGCTCCGGGGTGGACACCGTGGAGTACTCGCTCGACGGCCAGCCGTTCGCGGCGTACACGCAGCCGCTGACGGTCAACCAGCCCGGCGCGCACACGGTGACCTTCCGGGCCACCGACAAGGCGGGCAACACCTCACCCGTGGACTCGGTGGCGTTCACGGTGGCGGCCTCGCAGGAGGAGGACACCACTCCCCCGCAGGTCTCGGCGCAGTTGTCGGGCCAGCAGGACTCGGCGGGCAACTACGTCGGCTCGGCGACCGTGATGATCTCGGTGAGCGACACCGAGTCGGGGGTCGCCACGGTGGAGTACTCGCTCGACGGCGGGCCCTACACCGAGTACCCGTCCCCCGTGTCGGTCAACCAGGCGGGCGCGCACACCCTGTCGTACCGGGCCACCGACAAGGCCGGGAACACCTCGCCGGTGGCGACGCTGAGGTTCACCGTGGTGGCTCCGGAGGACGACACCACGCTGCCGCAGGTGTCGGCCGCGATCACCGGCACCCAGGACTGGGCCTGGAACTACGTCGGCTCGGCGACGGTGAAGCTGACGGCGAGCGACGTCGGCTCCGGGCTGGACACTGTGGAGTACTCGCTCGACGGCCAGCCGTTCGCGGCGTACACGCAGCCGCTGACGGTCAACCAGCCCGGCGCGCACACCCTGTCGTACCGGGCCACCGACAAGGCCGGGAACATGTCGGTGGGCACGGCCAAGTTCATGATCGTGGAAGCCGGCGGCGAGTAGCGCCCGCCGCCGGGCAGGGCTGACGCCCGCCCCGAGAGTCGAGTCCGTCAGCCGGCCCGGGCCCGGCTGACGCCCCGCGCGAGGTCGGCGTTGCTGGGCGTGGAGCAGGAGCCCGTCAAGGGCAGCCTGATCCGCGTCCAGGTCGAGCGCCTGCCCGACGGCCGCGCTCCGCACCAGGCGCTGTGACTGTGGCACGCCGGCCGCACCGTGCTGGCACTGAGCGAGATCTGGCGGGCCTACCTGGCCCGCTTCGACGAAGAGCACACCTTCAAAACCGCCTACCCCGGATCGACCGCTCACCCCCGGACGGGTGTGCCGCGGATTTCGCACCACCCACCGCCTGCTCGGCACTCCCGCAGCCGCCGTCGAGCTTGGCGAGTTCAGCCTTCGATGCCGACTCAACAGATCGCCGTCCGCGCTGTACAGGACGTGTGGCGGCCCTGGGTGCGCAGTTCCTTGATCCTCCCGCCGCCGAACCCGGCAGGCCACCCGCCAACGAGCCAGACCCGACCGGATGAGCACCACCGTGGCCACCCTTACCACCGGTAGGGCTGCGACTGGTCGGCAGATCGACTGTGGCGTACCTGGCGGTGCGCCTCGCTCAGGCAGCCGGCCAGCGGCAGGACGGAAGCTGCCGGTATCCATAAATGCTGGTGCGTGGGTAGAGCCAGGAACATGAGCAAAAAGCGCCAAGTACACCATCCAGGCACGAGAGTGGAACATAGCGGGATCTATGAGTGCGACCTGGGATGCGACCACAGCACGGACGTGAAGGGCCACGTCTTCCCGCCGATGCCACATGGCTGCGAAGGCAAAGGCTGGGTCATGCGTACGCCGACCCCGGCACGTACGAGGTAACGGCCCGCGGCTGAGAGCACCTGGCCGGACCTCCCTCAGGCCGTGAGGCCGGAGGCGCATGAGACTGCCCGCGATCATTGCCCCCATGCAGGCCAAGGCTGTCAAGCGCCTGCCAGAGGGGCGTCGGGAGAGTACCTGCACGAGCCGAAGCTGGACGGCTCCCGCAGCCTGGCAGGGCCGACCGCAACCGGGTAGTGAACCTGCAGTCGCGCAACGGGGCCAGGTTCAACGAGGTCTTCCCCGAGGTGGTGTGGGCGTCATTTGAGCACCTCCCGGCCGGGACCCTCATGGACGTGGAGATCGTGCGCTGGTCGGAGGCCGGGCGGCTGGACTTTGCCGCACTCCAGCGTCGCAACGTTGCCGGGCCGCGGGCGGCCGAGCAGTTGGCCCGTGTCCAGCCGTGCCACTTCGTCGCCTTCGATGTCCTGAAGTTGCGCGGCCGTGACGTGACCGGCAGACCGCTGGTTGAGCGCCGTAGCCTGCTGGAGGAGTTGTTCGCGCCACGTCCCGGCGGCCGGAGTGCTGGCGTTGGGCGTGCAGACGGCCGACAAGGGGCAGGGCTCGCGCCTGGTACTCCGGCCTGCACGCCGTCGGCGTGGAAGGGCTGATGATCAAGGCGGCCCGCTCGCGCTACGAGCCTGGGGTGCGAGGCTGGCTCAAGCTGAATTCTGCCGGGGTGACGATCTTGAATCTTCTGTTTTCCGCAGGTGGCAATGCACTCGACCGACCATCTTCGTGCGCGACGGGTGTTGCAGAACGATGCTGCTGGGTCTTCGGGTGTCAGTGATCCCAGTGGCAGTGATCGTGGCGGTGACAGGCTGGTAGTCGTGCAAGAGCCCGATCGCCGTGGTACGGCCGACGCTGTCCAAACCCAAAGCGAGGGTGCAGTGCGGCACCCAGTTGCCGGGAAGGTAGTGCGACCAGTGCTCCACCGCCTCGTCGGCAAGCGCTGTGTGAACCCGGGCGTGGCAGGCCAATAGGTCCGCCGTCACAGTCGCTGTGAGAAAGAGGGTCCCCTCGTTCCTGGGGAACGTCCCCAGAACGTAAAGATCCACGACTGGAGGGCGATCGGCCGGCACCGACTCGTCCAGCCACTGGTGCAGGCCGGGGAGCCTGCGACGCTCCCCGCGTTGATCCAGGCGCGGCCGTACTGCTCATCGGCGGCAACCCACCAGCGGTCGGCGCGGTGGCAGTCGAGGTTGGCATTACCGAGGTGCACGCTGGCCTGCTGCCGCAGGACAAGGCGGCCGCCGTGCAGGCGCCGCAGTGCGACGGCGGACGGTTTCTTGACGCCACATAACGAGGCGACAGAAAGAAGACAGGTTCGTGAAAGGTCGATAGTGCAACATCAATGCAGAAGCTACCCATTGGCTGGACGAATGAGAAAGGATCCGCATGTCCGGACGGGTTTTGAAGACTTTGGCCGCTGTGGCAATCGCCGCCGGAACGCTGACCATAGCGGGTGCTCCCGCACAGGCCGCTACCTCATCGACCGCAGCTTCTCCATCCCTTCAGGCGTGCGGCTACGACCCTGTCGGAACGTGGGCTTACTACAACCACTGCGATAGTAGGACTTGGGTCGTTATCCGGGTGGAGATGGCATTCGCGGACGATTACGACCGGTGCGTCGGCCCCGGACGCACCAGCCTCGGCGGTCGTAGTCTCGGCGGCCTTACCCCCGGCGTCACCTACGCCTACTACGTCGACAGGACATGCTGAGCAAGACGCCTCAACAGTTATGGCTGCGGAATTGAGTGAGGGTGTGAGGCTGCCTCACCCCCTCACACCACCGGACCCTAAGCGGCCTGACCGAGGTTCGCTTTCCTAAGGTCTCGCCCGATAAGCGCGCCGGGATCAGCGGCGCACTTCGCCGCGACCGCTCGGCGCCGTAACCCGAAAAAGCAGTGGCCGCGCGGGCTCGGGGCCACATACGTTCGCCTCCATGGTTGACGCAGCTTTCGGGCATCCGCGCCTCGCCGCCATCTACGACCCACTCGATCCGGACCGCAGCGATCTCGACGCGTATCTCGCGATGGCGGAGGAGTTCGGCGCGCGGTCCGTACTGGACATCGGGTGCGGTACGGGCGTGTTCGCGCTGCTGCTCGCCGAGCGCGGGACTACGGTCACCGGGATCGATCCCGCGCGGGCGTCCGTCGACGTCGCGCGTGGCAAGCCGGGCGCGGAGCGGGTGCGCTGGCTCGACGGCGACGCGGGGGACCTGCCGCCCATGCAGATCGACCTGGTGACGATGACCGGGAACGTCGCCCAGGCGATCGCCGATCCGCAGGCATGGCGTACGACGCTGCGCGGCGCGTACGAGGCGCTGAGGCCCGGCGGGCGGCTTGTCTTCGAGACGCGCGATCCGGCGCAGCGCGTGTGGGAGGAGTGGGCGGAGTGGACGCGCGAGACCACGTACCGCATGACGGACATCCCGGGCGTCGGCCACGTCGAGACCTGGGCCGAGCTTACGGACGTGAGCCTGCCGCTGGTGAGCTTCCGGGGGACGCATGTGTTCGCCGCGGACGGGGACATACTGACCTCGGAATCGACACTTCGCTTCCGCGAACGTTCGGAGATCGAGCGGGACTTGCACGAGCACGGCTTCGTCGTCGAGGACGTACGCGACGCACCCGACCGGCCGGGCAGGGAGTTCGTGTTCGTAGCGCGGCGCGATACCGCAGAGCCCGTCCCTCCCGGAATGCCCTAGAGAGCGTGCGCACCAGCCTGCGGCGGCGTCGCCTGGGGCCACGGCGGAGACATCTACGGCTACGAGACCCGCAACGCGGCGACCGAGGACGGCCGCGCCGCCACGGTCGCCGTCACGGCCCTGCCCACCTCCGAGGAGGCCATACTGCACGTGGTCGACGCCATGGACACCGCCCTCTACGCCGCCAAGCGCTAGCCACCGGCTCCAGGGCACCGGCCTCAGCTAGGAGTACCTGCGCCTGCCCGCGCTGGAGCGCCACCTGACCATGGTCCACGTGGAGCCCATCGGCCCCGGCCGCTCGGCCCCGCTCGCCCGCCCCGACGAATACCACGTCGACCGCTACTCCGAGTTCCTGGCCGCGCGAGAAGGCGAGCAAACACATGCCCTACAACAGCTCCACCGACAGCTCCGCCGGTGGTTCGACGTAGGCTGGCGGCGGCATCCCGCGCTGATCTGAGCGGCCTACGAGGCCGGGGTGAGCGTGCCGCCGGGGCACCTCACCGGCGAGATCCGGTAGCTGGCCGGTGCGGGCGGGGCAGCCTGGTCTAACCACCGGCTGGTCTGGGCTCGACGTCAGACCATGATCAGCAGGTATGACTTGACGTCAGGCCGTGATCAGCGCTTGGGCGCCGGAGGGAGCTGTAGTGCGGCCTTCTCCGGGTCGAGCTTGGTGGTCACCGTGCTCGCAGCCGGAGCCTCGATCGAGACCTTGGCGCCCCACTTGGTGTAGCGCATCTCCATCGCGGTCTTGCTCACGCCGGTCTTCTTGTTCTCCAGCCGCGTGGTCAGCTTGACCGGCAGGCCCGAGGAGCCGACGGCGAGCGTCCAGTTCAACCTTCACACCGGAGTCGAGCTTCCACCACATGGTGGCGCGGGACCAGTCCGAGGCTTTCAACAGGTCCGTAACGCTCATCGACCCCTTGTACGTCGACCCGCTCAGCTTGGAGCGTGCCAGCAGCACCTTCAACGTGCTCGAGCCGGCCGCGTTCACGAAGCCGCCGAAGAGGGCGGTCATGCCGCTCGTCCAACCCGCCGACTGCTTGTACCACGTCTTGCCCTCGGGCAGGCCCGCGCTCATCGGGCCGCCGCTGACGTAGGACGTCCGGCCAATGCGGATCGTGCGCTCCGGCTTGCCCATGGCGGTGGCCAGGGCGCTAGGGTCCTCGCCACCGCCGAAGTCGTCGGCCGGCCTTCGATGAGGCAGCCCGTCGGCGGGCTTCGCCGGCGGGTTCGTGGCCGGGGCGCCGGAACCGGCCTGCCCGCTGCTGGCTATCCTGTGGCACGTCGAGCCAGGTACGGCTCCCCACCACGAGCCCACCGGAAGGCGACGACCATGACAGCCTCCCAGCGCCGGAGCACATGGCCGGCGACGACGGTGGTGGCGCACGTGGTCCTGGCTCTCCTGACGGTGATCATCCTGGCGGGCGTCTGGCACCTCGGCGCGGACCTGTGGCAGATCGTCGCCGCGGCGGGTGCTGGTGTCCTGCTCCATGTGGGAGCGGTGGTGGCCCATCGACGGCCGTGGGTGGGGTACGCGATCGGCGCGCTGGCCATGCTCGTCATGGTGATGATGCCCTTCCTGGGTTGGTCACCGAGCATGCTGCCCTCGGCTGTGTGCTTCCCCCTCACGTTGTGGCGGCTGACCAGCCTGGTCTCGGTCAGGTCCTCGGTGGTTGCGTTGGCCGTCGCCGCGCTCGGGATCGTCCTCACCGAGGTGGTGGCGTGGGCCCGGCTGCCCCCTGACATCCCTGGGTGGGCCCGCCTGGTCGAGGGCGGGCTGCTGATGCTCGTGGTCGGCGGTGTGTGGCTCGCGGCCCTGCTGGTACGTCGCAGGCACGAGGCCGGCCGACGAGCCGAGAGCGAACGACTGGCCGCGGCGGTCGCGGACGAACGGGCCAATATCCGCCGCGACCTGCACGACGTGATCGCCCACACGGTCACCGTCATGGTCGCGCGGATCGAGGCCGCGGCGGTGACGACGGCGGATCCGGCGACCCGCCGCGAACTCGGCGACATCGCCGAGGTCGGCCGGGACGCCCACCAAGGTCTGCGAGCGATGCTGGCCACCTTGGGCCCGGCCACCGTGGCGCCGCGCGCCGCTTCCCGGCCCAGAGAGGTCCCGATCTCGCTCGATGCCCTCCCTGACCTCGTGGCCTCGGCGGGGAGCCCGCTCCATGCGGTGACGTTCGCGGAGGTGGGTGAGCGACGGCCACTGAGCCTGAGTGCCGAGGTCGCGGCGGTCCGGACCGTGCAGGAGGGCATCACCAACGCGCTGCGCCACCTCGAACCACCGGTCGAGGTGACCGTTCGCCTGCGCTGGACCCCGGCCGAGGTGGTGGTGGAGGTGCGCGACGACGGCGGCAAGGAGCTTCGCGACGTCGGCGGCCAGGGGACCGGCTTGATGGGGATCGAGGAACGTGTGCGTACCGCAGGTGGCACCCTGTCGATCGACGACGGGGACGACGGGTGGGTGCTGCGGGCGAGGCTCCCCACGAAGGAGGGGGTATGACCGGGATCCAGGTCATGCTCGTCGACGATCAGGAGCTGCTGCGGGCCTCGCTCCGAACGGTGCTGTCGGCCGACGAACGCATCGAGGTCACCCACGACGTCGCGAACGGCAGCGACGCGATCGAGGTCGTCCGGCGGCACCGCCTCGACGTGGTCCTGATGGACATCCGCATGCCGCGCATGGACGGGGTCGCCGCCACGGCGGAGATCGTCAGGATCGCACCGGCGACCCGGGTGCTCATGCTGACGACGTTCGATGATGACGAACTGGTCGTGGCCGCCATCCGGGCCGGCGCGAGCGGCTACCTGACCAAGGACGTCCGGCCCGCCGCCCTGGCCCAGGCCGTGTGTGACGTCGCCTCCGGGACGTCGGCGCTGGCCCCGGGGGTGGCCGCGACGATCCTCGATCTCGTACGGCAGGTGCCGATGCGGAGGACGGCGGCCCTGGACGGCCTCACCCCACGCGAGGTCGAGATCTTCGGCCTGCTCGCCCGCGGCAGGTCCAACAGCGAGATCTGCGCGGAACTGGTGCTGAGCGAGAACACGGTGAAGTCGCACGTCCGGGCCATCCTGCAGAAACTGGACCTGCGCGACCGCGTGCACGCGGTGATCCACGCGTACGAGAACGGGCTCGTGGGTCGCAACGATCTGCCCGGCTGAGATTCCATCCTGCCGGGTGGTGCCGTCTCACCCCTCGGGGTGATGCCCGGCCGGTGACGCCCGGCCTAGGTTCGACGTCGTGCATTTCCCACTTCTGCGCTTTCCCCGTGTGACCTCCCTCCTCGTCCTCGGCGGTGTGCTCGTCGCCGTGCTGCTCGGCTGGACGGCACCGGCCCATGCCACCGGCGAACGACTGGTCGACGACTACCGCTCCGTCTTCGGTACGCCGGGTGTCGCGGCGGCCGTGATCGACGGGTCGTCGGTCGAGACGATCGTCCGCGGCCGGGACGGGGACGGCAACGCGGTGACGGCGCGGACTCGGTTCCGGATCGCGTCGATGAGCAAGTCGATGACGGCCTCGGCGATCATGCTGCTGGTCGACCGTGACCGCGTCTCCCTGGACGACCCGGTCATCAAGGTCCTGCCCGACTTCAGGATGGCCGATCCGCGCTTCACCGGGATCACCGTGCGCCAGCTCCTCAGCCACACCTCGGGGCTGTCGAACAGCACGAACGACGAGTACGTGTTCCCGCCTCCGCGCAGTCCGCGGGAAATCGTGGCCGGGCTGGCCGACAAGACTTTGGCCGCCGATCCGGGTACCCGCTCGGAGTACCACAACACCAACTACTCGATCGCGGCGAGGATCGTCGAAGTGGTGTCGGGCAAGTCCTTCGACGCCTTCCTCCACACCGAGCTGTTCACGCCGCTGGGCATGACCGGCACCAGCTCGACGCTGGGGTGTTCGGATCGTGCCGAGGGCGTGCCGTCCGGGTACGAGGTCGTTCTCGGGGTCGCCCTCGCGGCACCGGAGATGCCGGGGATCTGCGCCGGCAGCGGCGGGGTGATCTCGACCCTGGACGACATGGTGCGGTGGCTGCGCTTCAACCAGGCAACCTTCGGGCCGGACCTGCTGAGTGCCGACTCCCTGACCGAGTTGCACACCGTCCAGCCGAAGGCCGGCGATTACGCCCTCGGCTGGCAGTCCCGCCCCGTCGCGGCGGACGCCCCGCCGTCGGTGATCGGCCATGGCGGAACGCTGGCGACGTGGACCGGGGACATGGTCTTCTCGCCCAAGACCGGTGTGGCCGCCCTCGTCCTCACCAACAGCGGCGGCGACCCCAGCCTGCTCTCGACCAACCTTCTCGCCGAACGGATCGGGGCACCGGCAACGCCGATGAGCAACCCGCTCACCGTCGTGAACACGGTCCTGCTCGGGCTCACGGTGGGGATGGCCGCGCTGCTGGTCACCGCGGCCGTCCGAGCGCGCCGCTGGGCCTCGCGACGCCGCGCGGCGCGCCGGCCGAGGCTGGTTCTGCGGCTCGTGCCGCTTGCCCTGGTGACGGTGCTGGGCACGGTGCCGCCGACGCTGATCTGGGGGGCGTTCAGCGTCCAGTACTGGATCGTCACCCTTTGGCTGCTGCCGCTGCTGGCGCTCTTCTGCCTCACCTGCAGCGTGCTCGGGGCGGTCGCGCTAGGCCGTCGCCTCTGGTGCTTCCGCCGCGCCGGTCAGACGGCCTTCGCACCTGTACGGCCAGCCACGGCGAACGGCTGACCTGGGGCGGCAATCTGGCCGGAACACGAGAACGCCTCATGAGGCGGTGCCAGCTCCCCCAATTGAGCGCCGCCCAGCGAGGCCACCGACGCGCAGGTGATAGAAGCGTCGCGGCATGACCCTGATCGCTTCGGTGCCGTCTTCGATCGCTACTTCGCCTCCGATCTGGTTGCCGAGCATCATCGTGGAGAGGCGCGCAGGTATCGGGCGCCGGTCAGAAGCGCCGATGTCGGGGAGATCGGCAGTCATGACGAGCGCGTGGCGCAACGGGTCTCCGCGGCGGGCCAGACCGACATGCATCATGCCGGCCAAGTGTCGGAAAACGGCTACAGCATCGATCGCGATCGGACCACAAGGCCCGAGCCGGGCGGCGGGAAACTCAGCCGACAACGGGCGACCAGAAGGGCTCCTGCGCCGGCGCCCCGCCTCGACACCCATGGCAGCGATTCTCCGCCGGAGGTGCCGGCAGCGGTCTGGCGCGGCGGTTGTCAGGGGACGCGTCCGACGGCGCCGAGGAAGCCGGCGCCCCCCGGGCCGCTGATCGCCAGTTGCCCCGGGCCGTCGGCGCGCCAGACGGCCGGCGCCACCAGGCCCGGCTCCAGCAGTTCCAGGCCCTCGAAGAAGGAGGCGATCTGCTCGCGCGAGCGTGGGGCCAGGCCGCCCGATGTGGTCCCCCGGTAGATCGCGCGGCCTTTGCCGACGTCCTCGCCGTTGAGTCCGCCCGCCGTCACGTGGGAGAGGATCAGATGGCTGCCGGAGGGAAGGGCTTGGCGGATGTCACGCGCGATGCCGAACGCCTCGTCGTCGTCGGGGATGAAGTGCAGCACGGAGACCAGGAGCACGGCCAGAGGACTGCTCAGGTCGAGATGCTGAGTGATCTTCGGGTGGCCGAGAATGGCCTTGGGGTCGCGCATGTCGCCGTTCACCACGATGGTGCCCGGCGTGGTCGCCAGCAGGGCGCGGGCGTGCACGAGCACGATCGGATCGTTGTCGACGTAGACCACCCGGGAGCTGGGATTGGCGCGCTGCGCCACTTGGTGGACGTTCTCCTGGGTCGGCAGGCCGGTGCCGATATCGAGGAACTGGCGGATGCCGAGCTCGGCGACCGCGCGTACGGCGCGGCCCAGAAACGCCCGGTTGTCTCGTGAGATCTCCTTCGCATTGGGCGAGATCTTGATGATTCGCGCGGCAGCTTCGCGGTCGGCGGCGAAGTTGTCCTTGCCGCCGAGCAAGTAGTCGTACATCCGGGCGACGCTCGGCACGGTGGGATCGATACCTGCTGGAGCCCGTTCCTGCTCGGTCATGCGACTCCTAGTCTGACAAAGACGATGATCTACACCACATTACCCACGATCTATCCAAAGATCATTCGGGCACCCGAGGGTCGCGCCGGGGCCACTACATTTTCGCCGCCGCGCTCTTGATCGCCTCCCGGATCCGGAAGTAGGTGCCGCAGCGGCAGACGTTCTGGATCGCGTCGATCTGGGCGTCCGTGGGGTTCTTGGTCTCCCGCAGCAGTGCCACCGCGGCCATGATCTGGCCCGGCTGGCAGTAGCCGCACTGCGCGACGTCCTGCTCCAGCCACGCCTCTTGCACCGGGTGCAGCCGGTCGCCCTCGGCGAGCCCCTCGATCGTGGTGACCTCCATTCCCTGGGCCTCGGCCACCGGGACGACGCACGGGTTGATCGCTTTTCCGTCGAGGTGGCTGGTGCACGCCTTGCAGACGTCGATGCCGCAACCGTACTTCGGGCCGGTCACGCCGAGCCGGTCGCGTAGCACCCACAGCAGGGGCAGGTCGGCCGGCGCCTCGACGGCGACGGTCTTCCCGTTCACCGAGAAGGTGTATCGGGGCATCTCGTGGCTCCTCAGCGGGGGAAGGGGGTGAAGTCGACCTCGAAGTCGATCGGGAAGCTGCGCGGCTTGGTGCCGGTGGCCCGCGCGTAGGCGTTGGCGATGGCGCCGACCGCGGCGGGCACGCCGAGCTCGCCCGCGCCGCCGGGCTCGCCGTTGGCCGGCATGATGAAGATCCGCACGTCGGTCGGCGAGTCCTGCTGCCGCGCGTAGCGGAACTGCGAGTAGCTGCCTTCCAATGGCAGCCCCTTGTCGATGTGCAGGCCCGCGCGCAAGGTGGTGGAGATCGCGTCGGTCAGGCCGCCGAGCAGTTGCGCCTCCAGCCCGCTCGGGTTGATCGGGCGGCCGACGTCGGCGGCGATGACGGCCTTGACCACCCTCGGCCGGTTCGGATTCCGCACGTCGATCTCGACCAGGCAGGCGGTGCAGGACTTGTACTCGTCGTGGAACCCCACGCCCTGGGCGCAGCCCGCCGGCATGTCGCGGCCCCAGTTCCCCTCCTTCGCCACCTTGTCGAGCACGGCGCGCTGCCGGGCGGTCTTGAGGAACTCGCGGCGGAAGGCCACGGGGTCCTTGCCCATCTTCCGCGCCAGTTCGTCGACGATGATCTCCTCGGCGCCGCGGGTGTTCGCCGACCACACCGACCGCCAGCTCGCGGTGTGCATTTTCAGCGGCACCTCGTTGAGCGACTCCGTGACGACGCCGAAGCGGTAGGGAACTTTCACCGTCAAGTGGAAGACCGTCGCGGCGAAGGTCATGTTCCCGGCCACCGGGAGCCTGGTCGCGGTGGCGGTGAGAAACTCGCCGACGCCGTGCCGGAAATCCGTCTCCACGGCGGCCACCCGGTGCTCGTACGTCAGTACCTTGCCGCGCGTGTGGGTGACGCGGATCTTGTGGTGGCTAGCCGGGCGGGCGCGACCGTGCCGCATGTCGTCCTTGCGCGACCACATCAGCTTGACCGGCCTGCCCATCGCCTTGGAGATCCGCGCCGCCTCGACCGCGGCATCGGGGAACAGCTTGCGGCCGAACGAGCCGCCGCTCTGCGTCACGTGCACGGTGACCTGCCGCTCCGGCAGGCCGAGCGCCGCGGCGACGTCCTGCTGTGCGAGGACCGGCGACTTCAGGCCGGCCCAGATCTCGGCCCGGTCCTTGCGCACGTCGGCAATCGCGCAGTTGGTCTCAAGCGGCGCGTGGCTGACGAACGCGAAGTCGAACTCCGCCTCGATGTGGTCGGTCAACGGCGGCACCGCGGGAGGCGGCGCCGCGGCGCGCAGGCGCTTGCGGATGTCGGCGTCGGACAGGGCGTCGATCGTCCCGGCGTTCCAGGTGACATCGAGCGCCTCGACGGCGTCGACCACCTGCCCGAACGTCTCACCCATGATCGCGACACCGGTCGGAATGACGGCGAGGTCGATCACGCCGGGCATGCGACGAACGGCCGCCTCGTTCCGTACCGACCGCACGGTGCCGTTGATCGTCGGCGGGCGCCGCACCATCGCCGGCTTGGCGCCCGGCACGTCGAGGTCGAGCGCGTACCGCAGTTGGCCGGTGACCATCGCGCGGGCGTCCACGCGCGAGGTCGCGGTGCCCACCAGCTTGTGCTCGGACTCCGGCTTGGGCCTGGCGGTGATCCGGGACAGGGGAAGTTTGGCCGCGCGGGTCGTGAGCGAGCCGTACGCGGCTCTGCGCCCGTCCGGTGAGACCACCACGCCGTTCCGGGTGACCAGCCGGCCGGCCGGCACGTCCCACAGCTCGCCCGCCGCCGCGACCAGGCGCGCTCGCACGGCGGCGGCGGCCTTGCGCACCGGATCGTAGAGCGAGCGGATCGAGTTGGACCCTCCGGTGAGCTGGTTCAGCAGCAGTTCGGGCCGTGCGTCAGCGAGCCGGATGCGCACCTTGCGCAGCGGGAGGTCCAGTTCCTCCGCGACCAGCATCGCCACCGCCGTGGTGATGCCCTGGCCGACTTCGGCTCGGGGCAACTCGACCTGAACCTCGCCGCTCTCGGTCACCTCCAGGACCAGCATCAGGTGCGCGGTCGGGGTTCCGGCGAGGATGAGCGCGTCGCCGGCGTCCAGAATGTCGGCGGGTTGCGGGACGCTCGAATCGGCATCCGCGGGGGCGGTCGTCGCGCCGAGCGCGAGGGTCAGGGTAGGCGCGGCGACCAGCACTGTCAGAAAGCGGCGCCGGTCGACCGCGCCTTCCTCGTGCTGGGTGGAACTCGGGGCAGGACCGCCCATCGGATCCTTTCTGAACATGATTACTACCCTTCCTGACAGGAAGAGAAAAGTCGGAGAGATCGGATAGGTTACATCGGCAGGCCCCGCACCCGCCATGCGTTGACGGCAGAACGCTTGCCAAGATCGAGAGTCGGACGCCCGCCGGCGGGTTCCTCCAGCTCCAGGACAAGGCGGCGTTGTCGAACCTCGGCAAGGCGCTGGCCGAGGAGTTCGGCGCCCGGGGGCTGCGGATGAACACGATCTCACCCGGCCCGGTGTGGACAGACGTCTGAACATCCCCGGCGGCATGCTCAGAACGCCCTGAACCGCCCTCCCCACCAACGACCGATTCCGCGTGCATGGACGACCGGCAGCACCAAGTAAGCCTTCGATGCCCCGCTCGCTGCGGGCTTCACAACCGAACTCGACCAGACCCACAACGAGATCGGAACGCTTACCGCCGAGCGAGACGGAACCGCGCACCGAACTGCAGCACCTCCACAGCGGAACCGACATCAGTCGAGCGTCCACTCGCCCTTCTGATCAGCGAAACCCGAGTCGAGCCCGTACTGGAACTTCACCGACTTCACCGACTCGGGGTCCTCGGCCGGAGTGGCCGGGTTGATGAACTGGTCCACCGTCACCGCCACCTTCGGACCCGGGTCCATCCCCTCCAAGGTGATCGACCCCCCGACCGTCGCCGTGGACGGCTGCTGCTTGGGCTGCTCCTGCGCCTGTTCCGCCGGCGGCTGGCTGGATGGTAAGACCGCTCCCCGGCCGGGGTCCGCCTCGGTCACCACCGCGTCCCTGCCACTGGGAGCGAAGACCAGCACCACGGCGGCGCAACCGCCGGGCAGCAGAAGCGGAATCCCGATCGCCAACGTGAGGATCAGCGCCGTGTTACTGCGCCACGGAGGGGACGGCGGCTCTGCTCATTGTGCGAACCATGGTCGGGGCAAGAGCGCTAGCGTTCCAGCGACTCCAGAACCGCTGCTACGTTCCTCTCGCGGGCCTGTGTAGCCTGCCGCAAAAGCTCCAGCTCTGTGCGGTTCTCGGCGATGTTCTTCTGTTGAATCATCACCTCCGCGCGCCGTGCCACATCCACCATGTCGACCTGGTACTTGCATATGACGTCCGCGGTGGCCACCTCTCGCTCCTTCGCCGATACCGTCGGGGTGTTCAGCTTCCACGCCTTGTCGGCGATGGCGTCGTCGGGAGAGGCGTAGGAAAGTCCACGAGAGCGCATGCATGTCTGCCATGACTTGTTCACGGCTTGTACGCTGGGTTGATTTTTTGCGGCGTCAAGGGACGCTCTGTCGAGACGAATAAGCAATTGCTCGTCGGTCTTGCCGACCGAGCGTTCGAGCCGATGGTAAGCCCACATGGCACAGCCATCATCTGCGGGCCGGCCGGAACCTCCCGAGTTCCCAGCCTTATTGGTGCCGAAGAATTTATCAGCCGCACGTGGATTCTTGAGGATCTCATTTCGCTTGCGCAGAGTCAGCTGTGATTGGGCGCTGACCGGGAGATGGTAACCGATGCGTTCTGCGACATCTGGATCGATCACTCCGTAGCGGCGCCGCTTGACGTCGAATCCAGGATTTGGCTGCGGCGGCACGTACCAATCGAATCCGGCGTTATTCATGCACGCGCGGGCGAGTAGATCCAACGCCCGGTCGTAGCGAGAACGCGCCTCGCCGGTGAGTTCGTAGGCGTCGAAAGGCAGGCTCAAATCAACGGCAGCGGCACGCTCGGCAGCACTCGACTCGCGGCCGTCCAGAATGGTGTGGCATCCGATGCCGCTCAGCGCGATGATCGATGCAATAACCAGCATCACAGCTTTGATTCGGTTTCTCATCACCGTTCACCAGAAGAATATGGATGAAGGGGGGCCGGGATGCCCTGCGATGCCGGACTGAACGAGACGGTGCCCGGGATCTGGCGAGGTCCCGGGCCAGAGGTATGGTTCAGCAGCTCATCGTGTGCGCGCTCGCCATATTGTCACCCAGATCGGTGTCGTCCCTCACGTTGTCAATGATGCGGCCGGCCGAGATGCGGGCGACAGCTCCGGAGCCACCGACGTGCTGCCAAAGCTGAACCTGGCAGGCCTTTCTGTTCCAGGCCGAGCTTGTCTCGTTGTCGATCCCATCGGTGGTGCCGAACCAGGAGTTGTCCTTGTAGTTGGTGTCGGGGCCCGTCCAGTCGACAATTCCTCCGCTACGGTTGTAGTTCTCGTACACGCAGAATTCGCCCGTCTCGCAGGAGCCATTCTTAGGCGCTGCTTGAGCGGTGGTGGAGAGGGCTGCAGTGGCGGCGACCACGGTGAGGACGACGAACCCGGCTCTGCGCATGGTGCGAACCATGATGGAGATCCCTTTCTTGAGCGTTCAGGACGTGAGTATCTCTCAACGACCTCTGACGTGCTGCTCTGTCAAAAATGCGCCCTTGGCCGTTGTGGATTCAGATTGCCAGAACTGCTGGACAAGGTCATTAACGCCCAGTCCACAATATTTTGACCGTACATCCACTTCCGACTTAATGAATCGTTTGTTAACCACGTGGAAGTATTTGTTCAGTGGTGCGATCTGGAGGGAGTGCCCATGTCCCCACCGCGGTGACCGGCCCACGCGGAACCCGTGGCTCTCACGATCCCTTCGCGGCGGGACCGACCAAGTGGCCTGGCGCCCCGGTCCGACAAGACAGCGTCCTGACGATTACGGACGACGCCGGAGCCGCCCGCCACACCCTGCCCGGCCAGCGAGCAGATGAGCAGCCCTGGGTCTACGATCTCCTCAGCTAGAACTACGACAACTGCGCGGTAGAGTGGCCCTGCGACCAGCGCCGCTGTATCGCTGCCGACTGGATGGGCGCCTCCCAGCGATACCTGGAACGCCCGGCCGAGGCCCGGCTACCGGACCTGCTGGGAGACACGCCGGTGTCCGCCCTTTCCGGCAGCTTGTCGGGCGCGTCGCGGCCGCCACCTTGAGGGTCTTCCCGCATCGTAGGACGGCGTACGCGGCCAGGGTCGTTGGACAGGTCGCGGCACTCCCACGGGTCTATGCTCGCTGCGGGAAGTCGTCCCCAGCGTTCCATGAAGCTTGCTGGCGATGCACCTGGCGTCTGAAGGTGCTCGCCGAGCTCCCGAACGCGCGGCGGAACGCCCGGCTGAAGTCCGAGGCGTGGGAAAAGCCCCATGCTTCGGCGATGGCCTGGATGGGGACGTCGCGCAGGGCGGGGTCGGCCAGATCGCTTCGGGCGCGCTCCAGCCGTTGCTGCCTGATCCAGGCGGTGACCGTGTGGCCGTGTCGCTGGAAGAGCCTGTGCAGGTAGCTGACGGAGATGTGGTGAGCGGTGGCCACCGCGCCGGGTGTCAGACCGGGCTCGCGAAGGTTCTGCTGGATGTAGGCCTTGATACGTCGGGTGAAGGCGCTCAGGCGGGGATTGTCGTGCGCGGCGGTCGAGGTGGTCTCCAAGGAGTTGAGGAGCAGCGCACAGACCAGGTCCAGGAGCGCCATACCCACCCGCGGGCCGTCGGCGGGCCGGAAGCCGGGGCCGTGGTCGCACAGATCGGTGACGAAGGCGATCAGCAGCCGGTCGATCCCGCCCGTGGACGTGATGGGACGGCACAGCAGTTCGTCCAGGTCCTTGGCGGGCACGTTGACCAGGGCCTTCGGTACGGCGACGCAGGCGCTCTGAAGGGCCGTCGCGTCATCTGCGGGACGCAACTCGCACGAGATCACGCATGCCGCGTCGTGAAGGAGCAGTACACCAGAGCGGGAGCCGCGCAAGGGAACGAAAAGTCGGAACGAGTCATCGGAGAACGGTTGCGATGCACAGCCTGAAGCGCCCGTCGTGACCTGTTGCCTCTTCGTCACGCGGAGGCCGCCGAGCTCTATGTGCTCCGCTGTCATGGGCGCGGCAGCTCAGCGAGCATGTCCTGAGGACTCCGGTGACGCGCCGGTCTCGCGGCCGGTCCCCCGTTCCCTCCACGGCCGGAGTATGTCTTGCGTATCCCCCGGTGGGTTGCCGGGTGATGACGCTCAGGCGGTTGGGCAGTGTTCATGACGGCAATGTGGGAGGGCAGGACGACGAGCCAGTCGGGCGTCCGCCCAGGTCTCGTCGGTGACGCCGGCGGCGGCGTCGGTGCTGCGGGTGCCGTGTTCGGCCAGTTCCAGGGCGGTTGCCGAGGGAGTTGAGACGAGTGTCCGCACGCTCTCCTTGTCGTGTTTACGTCACACTCCACCGACGAGGCAGTCCGCTGGGACGTCACAGCCGACCGAGGTGACCTACGTCGCCCACCCGCCGCTCGACCGCGACCATCAGGGGAGCGAAGGTCAGGGAGATCGTACCCGTGACCCGCCGGCGAAGCGGGATACCGCTGGATAACGACACTTCACTCCTTTACAGCTTGTCGAAGCCGTACGTCTCGCCTGGGGCGGCGTCCGCGCGTTGCGCCTCCGCCCACCCCGGCCGAACTCCGTACCGTTTGTGGTAGGCAGCTTGGGACGAGGCCCTTGAGTGGCGCTGAAAGCACTCTGAACGCTCGGGCGTGAGGTGTTCGCCGTCTACCGCCGCCGCCCGGCCGCGTCGCCGGCGACCCGACACACCTGGCGATGCTGGACGAAGCAGGCGGGGTCCTCACTGGACGACGGTCTGTCACGGATGACAGCGAGCCAGGAAGCGATCGACACCGGCCTGGTCACACCCGCTTTCACGTGGGGCGCCATGGCAGTCCCCAACCTGAAGGGCGGCCTCGCCTACCTCACCCTGCGCCGCACCGACACCACCACCACCGCGGCCGGCGAGGTGACGTACGAGGTCGGCGTCATCGGGCACGGTCCGGGCGGCGACAAACTGGCCCACCATGTCGCCGACCTGATCCGCCTGTGGGATCGCGACTACCGGCAGAGCACGGTCCGCATCGACCTCCAGCACCCCCATGCGGCCACCCGTCTGCCTGGCGCGTACCGGTTCGAGCTATCACTCCTTCCAGGGGCTCTGGCCCGCTTTCGGTGGTGACGGAACGTGGTGACTCTGCCGAGGATGTCGTACGCCGCCGCGAGCAGCAGGCTGCGGTTCGCGGCGAAGACGGCTGCCCGCTCGTCCACGATGTCGTCCGTCAGTTTCGTCCCACGACTTCCCCGGTTGCTTGCCTTTCCTGCATGGGACGAACCCGTCGCCGGCCGTGTGACATCCCGGGCGAAACACCGTGTCACAGCGCGCTTCGCTCCAGCGTCTGATCGTAGAGCGGCCAGGCACAGTCGGCCGTGGCCTCAGGAAAGGAACGTGCTCGATGACACACCACCAGCCAGAAGGAGACCGCACATGAAGGTCGTGCTCGCGGGAGCGACGGGCACCCTCGGCGGCGAACTCGTGCCGAGACTGCTCGCCGCCGGCCATTCGGTGCTTGGTCTGACCCGCTCCCCCGGCAAGGCGCGCCTGCTGGAGGACGCCGGCGTCGAGACGCGGGTGGTCGACGTGATGGACGAGCGGCGGCTGCTGGACGCGTTGCGCGGAC
Organism: Nonomuraea antimicrobica; assembly: GCF_039536965.1. Lineage (NCBI taxonomy): Bacteria > Bacillati > Actinomycetota > Actinomycetes > Streptosporangiales > Streptosporangiaceae > Nonomuraea > Nonomuraea antimicrobica. Next base: position 107,025 of record NZ_BAAAZP010000101.1, read on the forward strand.
ACCGCGCCGACGCGGTGATCCATCAGGCGACCGCGATCACCGGCACGCCGCTGCGGCACCGGGACCTGCACGCCACCAACAACCTGCGCGAGCAGGGGACGGCGAACCTGCTGCGGGCGGCCGAGCTGGTCGGCGCGCACCGGTTCGTCACGCAGTCGTTCTTCCTCGGCTACGGCTACCGCGACCACGGCGAGGCGGAGCTGACCGAGGACCACCCGTTCGCGCCGACCGGCCGCGGCGCCTTCGAGCGGCACCTGCGCTCGATGCGGGCCAACGAGCGGCTGGCGTTCGGCACGCCGGGGGTCGACGGGATCGCGCTGCGCTACGGGCTCTTCTACGGCCCCGAGCCGGGCACCCGCAAGCTGATGGCGATGGCCTCGAAGCGCATGCTGCCGGCGCCGAGGCCGTCCGGGGTCACCTCGCCCATCCACATCGCCGACGCGGCGGCGGCCACGGTCGCGGCCCTCGATCGTGGGCGGGCCGGGCAGGCGTACAACGTCGTGGACGACACCCCGGTGACGTTCGCGGACTTCGTCGCCGCCGTGGCGGAGGCGGCTGGGGCGCCGGCGCCGATCACCGTGCCGAGCTGGCTGCTGCGGCCGGCACCCTACATGTACGCGCTCATGGCGGGCACCCGGATCCGGCTGTCCAACGAGAAGGCCAAGCGGGAGCTGGGGTGGCGGCCGGAGTATCCGAGCTGCCGGGACGGCCTGCGGCACGTTCGCCCGGCGGGCGCGTGACGCGCCGCCGTCGTCGCCGACACGCTGCACGTGCACGGCTACGACCGGGAGGCGGAGCTCGCCGCCGGGCGACCGTCGACGCTGAGCATCGGCACGGACATCCCCGGCGTCTTCGAGGTCGAGCTCCGCCCGGAGCGGGCTGGTCCTGACCCGGCTACACGTGAGCCCGTGACCGGCGGCTGAGCTGCCTGCGGTGCACCACGAGGCCGGCCAGCGCCAGCAGCGAGACGAGACCGAGCTGCCACCAGTTGTCCGGGCTGCCGCCGAGGTCCAGGTCGGCCGCGTGGTTCACCGCGTGCAGCGTGTTGGTGACGAAGAACCCGACCAGCACGATCGACAGCACGTCATGCCACACCAGCGCGCTCAGCATCATCAGCCCGATGCCGATCTGGAAGACCCCGGCGTCGTGCAGGAAGTGCACGTGATTGGGGAACCGGGCGAAGACCGCGAAGCCCGCCGGGTCGATGCGCATCCACACGCCGAAGACCAGCATCGTCAGCGCGCCGACCACCACGGCCACCTGGACGAAGATCCTGGCCGGCCTGCTGTAGCCGTTCGTCATGTTGTGTCCCTTCCTGTGCCTGCTCGCTCTGGTGCTAGGACGAGCGCCCACGTCGGCGTGTGACACGGCTCAGCCCGCGGACATCAGCGTGATGCCGAGGCCCGTGTAGACGACATGAGCGCGACCTGGGCATCCTGCGCTCCGCGACGCTGGTGCGTCGACCTCGCGATGTGCCCCACCGTGATCATCATCAGCCTGGCGTTCGCGCTCGCCTACGGGCCGCCGACCATCGTCGCCACCCAGGGCGTCGCCGAGCACGAACAGGGGTGGCCGGAGGGCTGCTGTACACCTCCTTCCCATTCGGGCTCGCCGCCGGCATCGCAGTGATCGTCGCCATGACCGCGAGCGGCGTCTCCCAGGCGCCGCTCAAACGGCCAGCCCGGAGGACGCCGCCGGGTAGCCGCCGGTGGACGTGACCGGCGCAGGCGTGGCAGACTTGGCGGGACAATATCAACACAGCTTGTCAGCGCCAGGTAGGTCGGTGGAGTGCGCTGGCGTGCTCGCTCGGTCGCGAGCACGGCCAGTCGCGCCTCCGGGTGTGGTCGCGGTCGTGTACGTGCCGGGCCGTACCCGAAAGGACCCACATGTCCACCGACCAGTTCGGACTCGCTGAGGGCGGCTACGTCCCCGATCCCGATCGCGACACCGCCCTGCTCATCGACGGCTTCTACCAGCACGTCGCCGCGACCCTGCGCGAGCACGCGCTTCCCGGCGATCTTCTGCCCGCCATCCGGGCCCGTCAGGACGAGCTCGAAGCGGCCAACCAGCCGATGGTCGTCGATGAGCCTGCCCGCTACAACCTGCGCATGACCCTGGCCTTGGTGGCCGCCTACGAATTCCTCCTGCCCAGGCTGGGACGGGAGGCGGCCACCGCCGCCGTACGCACGGCGTTCATCGAACCGCTCGGCGACACCATGAAGGAGGGCACCCGGGCGATGCTGGACGCCGCGCCGGACCCCTTCCAGGCCATGGTGGCGATGTCCAGATCGCGCGAGGAGCACGCGTTCGGGAGCGGGTTCGTCTTCGACAGGTCCGCCGACGACGACCAGCGCTACCACCTCGACGTACGGCGGTGCTTCTACCACGACGTCCTGGTCGCCAACGGGGCGCCGGAGCTGACCCCGGCCATGTGCGCGTTCGACGCCAACTGGATCGAGGCCATCGAACCCGACCTGCACGGCTTCCACTTCGACCGCCCCACCACCATCGGCCTGGGCGGCACCCACTGCCCCTTCCACTTCACCCGGAACGACCGCTGACACTCCCGTAGCCGCCCCCCGGCCCCGGCCGCCATACCGGGGCCGGGTCGGGCGGCACCCGGGCCACGCCGTGCGGCGGCGAACAGCCGGCGATCACCGGCTCCAGCACCTCCATCGTGGCCTCGGGCGTGAGCGGCGCTGAACCGGCTGCGCGAGGTGGCATGTCCGACAGCAATGCCTTCGAGGTGCTGATGGACCCGGCCCGCGTCTGCTCGCCAAGCCAGATCACCGAGGCGGGCGGCCAGTACCGCCGCAGGGTCTAGTGATCGAGGTCGCGGAAGGCGTACCAGGGTCCCCACATCGGCAAGGTGTCGGAGGGTCGCCCGTGCGGGCTCCAGACATACCCGGACGGCTCGTCGGCGCGTCTGAAGTAGACCGCGCCGGCCTCCTCGAAGACGGTCACGAACGTGAGGCCCCCGATCGTCGTATCGTGGAGCACCTCGCCCTCGTCCAGGGAGCGGGCGACCTGCTCCATGCCGTCCACCGACCGGTTGAAGGCCATGTCCCCGTAGGACGCCATGAACATCACCCCCGCCAGGAGGAGGATGCCGGTCACGAAAACCCCTACGGCGACGGCGGTCCTTCGCGCCATGGCCCGTCAGCTCCTACGGGCGACGCCGCACAGCCCCAGGGAGGCGTAGGGGTCGTCGATGAAGCCGGTGGTATCGGTCCCTTCGGGCCGACACTCCGGCAGCCACACCAGCTGTTCCCTGGTTCCTCGACCTCGCACCACAACGGGCACCGTGTCCTCCTTGCCGCAGTTAACAGGGCGCTTCCCCGTGCCGCCCGCCGAATGTGACCGCAGGTCATGCTCAGCGATCCCACAGATGATAGGGCGATCTCTGCGGCGGGGCCATCGGCCGCGGCGGGCCCGCTTCGACCCGGACTGGGGGCAGAGCCGGGCCGGCCGAACCGGCGGGCGCACACGACAGGCCGGCCGACATCCCGCCCCGGAAGACACCCTGACAGACACACGCCGCGTCGTCGACCGCGGCACCGTCCGTCCGGGCGGGCCGACAGCCGCTGCTTCCGACCAGGCGAACCACCCATCAGGCAGTACCACCGGGTGATCTGCTCGTCACGACGAATCAGACGGTCAGCACGATCTTGCCGAAGGTGGCGCGGGACTCCAGCAGAGTGTGCGCGGCCGCGGCTTCGTCCAGCGGGAAGGTGCCGTGCACCACCGGCTTCAGGCGGCCTTCCCGCAAGTCGGCGAAGACGAGTGCGAAGGTCTCGGCGGCGGTCTTCGACGGTGCGCTGCTGAGACTGAGGGTCGAGATGGTCCAGGACTGCTGGAAGTTCGCGAACAGTGCCATGCCGAAGTCGGGGGTGGGGGCACCTGCGGCGATGCCGCTGATCACGTACCTGCCGTTCGGGCGGAGCAGGGGGATGAAGTCGGCCACGTCGGAACCGGCGACGATGTCGATGACGGCGTGATAGCGGCCGTCCGGGCCCGGGTCGACCGCGTCCAGGCCCTCGACTTCCGTGGCCCCCAGGTCGTACAGCCGCTGCGCGACGGACCGGTCGGGAACGGAGGCGATCACCGTCGCACCCCGAGCGGCCGCGAGCTGGGTGGTGAGCACGCCGATCCCGCCACCGGCGCCTCGAACGAGCACCCGCTCGCCCGCCTTGAGGTCGGCCCTTTCCAGGCTTGCCGCGGCGACCAGGGAATTCACCCCGAGCGCTACCGCGTCATGGGACGAGACGTCCTCCGGTAGTTCTACGAGAGATTCGACGGGCACCACGGCACGGTCGCTGTAGCCGCCGCCCTGTCCGGTCGGCGCGAAGACCCGGCGTCCCACCCACCCGGCGTCGTCCTCCGAACCGACCTCGACCACCGTGCCCGCCACCTCCAGACCGGGTACGAAACCGGTGCCGACGTCAGGCTTGGCACCCTGCCGTATCAGAACGTCGAAGAGGCCGACCCCGGCCGCTGCCACCGCCAATACGGCATGGCCCGGCTCGGCGGTCGGGTCCGGCCGGTCGACCAGTTTGAGGTTCTCCGGACCACCGAAGTCGGTGATCTCTACTGCACGCATGATGTCTCCTTGTAGCGTTCTGCCGCGCATGAAAGGGGGAGGCGTCCTCGGTGACCTCGATGCCGCGGCACCAGAGCAGGCTAACCTCACTAATCGGATGACCTCTTCCATTTATGGTTAAGTGAGAGACATGCCTGTTCAGCCGTCTCGAAACCCGGCCTCGTCCGCCTCCGAGACCCCCGTCCGGGGGCAGCGAGCCGACGCCCGGCACAACCGCGCCCGGCTCCTCCAGGCCGCCCGCGAGGCGTACGCCCTCAACGGCACCGACGTACCCTCCAGCACCATCGCCCGCAGGGCCGGCGTTGGCGCCGCCACCCTCTACCGGCACTTCCCGACCCGGGGCTCGCTGATCGCCGCGGCGTTCTCCGAGCAGCTCGCCGAGTGCGTCGCAGCCTTGGACGAGGCCCTACGGGACGACGATCCCTGGCGCGGTCTCTGCTCCGTCCTCACCAAGGTGTGCAGGATGCAGGCCGAAGACCGCGGGTTCAGCGCCGCGTTCCTCGAGGAGTCTCCCGACGATCCCGACCTCCGTCGCGAGCGCGCCCGCGCCGAGGCAGGACTCGCCCAGTTGGTACAACGTGCGAAGAAGACAGGGCAGTTGCGCAAGGACTTCCATCCCAGCGACGTCACCCTCCTGCTCCTGGCGAACAGCGGCGTCGTGCGGCAGTCCCCGGAGGTGTCCCTGGCCGCCTCTCGCCGCCTGCTCGCCTACTTCCTCCAGTCCTGCCGGACCACGGACGGCACGCCGCCCCTCCCCCAGCCCGCGCCGCTCCGCCTCGACGACCTTTACGGGCCGCCACACCGAACCGACTGACCGGCGACTTCCGCCTGAGGCGCGCCCCCACGCCAGACGCCTGCCCGTCTGTGCGCCAGCCAACCAAGATCAATCTCCGTCAGAGGTCATCAGCTACTTTGGGGCCGGGGACATCTTCGGGAGCGGAGGGCCTGAGATTTCCCACAGACCTTGCTGACCGCGCCGGTCTCCATCGGCGCTCTGCTGGTTGATGATCAGATGCGGGTTGGCGGTGTTGGGCCAGCGGGTGCGCCGGTGCTCCAGCCAGTCGCAGAGCATTTGGTGGGTGAGGTCGTCCAGGGGCCGCGTCCGTCCGGGTCCTTGCCGTGGAAGCAGTTCCGCGACGAGGCTGTCGATGGAACGGAAGCCGCTCCGGCGAACGCGCCTGCCGATACCGCGCCACGGTCGCCGCTGCCGGAAAACGCCGACCACCTCCTGGTGCTCACCGCGCTTGAGGGGCAGGGCCGCGAACCTCGCGCTCATGGCTGCCCGGTTCAGCACCGTGCCTTACCTGCCTGACAAGATCAGATCGCTCTGACCTGCGAGAAGAGGCAGAAACCCAAGATAACGATTGGCGCGATAGGTCTAGTTCAATGCATCACCCTACGCGGCGACGCCCCGTCACGGCAGGGAGACTCCGGACAGAGCCCGTTCCGGGGCAGGGCGCGCGGTCGGATCAGGCCGAGAGGTTGCGCCTGGTTTCGGCGGCCAGGAAGGCCGCGCCGAGCATGAGCAGGGCCGCCGCGTAGAAGAGGGGCGTGGGCCCGGTCGGCGCGCCCGCGTCGCGTACGGCGCCCATGAAGTCGACGGCCGCCACCTTGTTGACCACGAGGTACCAGATCGGCAGGTAGACCGCCTGGAACACCCGGTGGGTGCGGCACACGACGCCGAGCAGCATGGCCAGCGAGGGGATGAACAGCACACCGGCCAGCCAGGCGGCGAGGCCCGGGACGTCCGCCGCGAGCGCCATGCGGATCAGCGGTGCCACGCCCAGGACAGCCGTCAGCACGACGCCGGACCCCCATTCGGCCAGCAGCCTCCGGCGGACCGCCGGGTACGCGCCCAGCAGGCCCTCCATGCCGTGCTCCACCTGCTGGCTGCCAAGGCGGGACCAGATCAGCACGGGCCAGATCCAGACCGCGGGGAGGACGAGCCCGGTCACGAGGTCGCCGGGCACGGCGAATCCGGTCACGGTCAGCGCGGCGGCCACCACCCACCACCACGGGGAGACGCCGCCCACCAGGATGCGCACCTCCCCGGCGAGGAGCCGGCCGAAGGTGCCGCCGCTCTCGGTGGCCGTCTTCGGCAGCGTGAGGGCGGCGGTGGGCGCCGGGCGGTACACGGGGACGGCGGGCCCGGGGGCGTCCGCCCCGGCCAGGGAACCGGCGTCGGCCTCGTCCTCGGCGGGGACCCGCGCGGCGTCGCCGCGCCGGGCGCGCGAGGGGTCGAAGCGGCCGAACCAGAGGGCGGGCAGCAGGGCCAGCGCCACCGCGATCACCACGATCAGCAGGCGGCTCGCGAGGAACCCGCCGCCGAGTTCGAACCCGTCCCAGCGGAATGGCGTGAGCGGTTCGGCGACCTGCGTGAGCCCAAGGCTGAAGGCGCGGTCGCCTCCCTTCCCGAGCTCTTCGGTCAGGGCCGCCCTCATCGAGTCGGTGGCCCGGCCGACGCCGAGCCCGCCGAGCGGGGCGCTGGAGGACTGCCCGCCGATCCCCACCACCAGGGCGACGAAGAACCAGATCACGTTGCCGACCCCGCCGCGCAGCACCGGGACGGTCTCGAAGAGCACGGCCGCGGCGGCCGTCAGCGCCAGCAGGGGCAGCGCCATCACCAGGAAGGGCTTGAGCAGGGCGACCAGGTCGATCCCCCGGTCCTCACCGCGCACCAGTTGCATGGCGAGCGCGGTCGCCGCCAGCACGCCGAGCATCGAGGCCAGCGCCAGGAAGCTGCTGAGGAACTTGGAGGCCAGGAACAGGGCGGTACGGACGGGGGTGGCGGCCAGGATCTGGCCGACGCGGGTCTCCTCGTCCCGGGCGATGCCCTTGCGGACGACGTAGAAGCCGCCCAGGGTGAGCCAGAGCGCCCCAGCCAGGGCGGTCGCCACACCGACGTACGCGCTGTTGTACGTGCCCCGGTACTCGCCGAGCGCGAGGATCACCCACCGGCCGTCGGCCGGGGGCACGGCCAGGTAGCCGAGGCCGACGGCGGCCAGCAGGACCACCAGGTAGACGGGGCGGCGCACCCGGTCCTTGAAGTCCCCGGCGGTCAGGCCGGGCAGGGCGCTCAGGTTCATCGCCGCACCGCCGGGCGGTCGTCGGAACGCCGGTCCGCGGCCCCCCGGATGACGCCGAGGTAGGCGTCCTCCAGGTCCGGGGCGACCTGGGTGGCGTCGCCGACCGGGGGCTGGGCCGACAGGACCCGCAGCCGTACCCCTGCCGAGGTGCGGATCATGCGGCTGACCACGTAGTGGCTCTGCACGGCGGAGACGGTGGAGGGGTCGACGAGGATCTCCCAGACCCGTCCCTTCAGGTCCCCCATCAGCTCCTCCGGGGCACCCCGGCGCAGCAGCCTCCCGCCGGCCATGACCGCGATGTCGGAGGCGACGGACTCCACGTCGGAGACGATGTGGGTCGACAGCATCACCACGCGGTCGGCGGACAGGTCGCTCAGCAGGTTGCGGAACCGGACCCGCTCCTCGGGGTCGAGGCCGGCGGTGGGTTCGTCGACCACGATCACCCGGGGGTCGCCCAGCAGCGCCTGGGCGATGCCGACCCGGCGCAGCATGCCGCCGGAGTAGGCGCGCAGCGGCCGCTTCACGGCCTCGGTGAGGTTGACCAGTTCGAGCAGTTCCTCGATCCGCGCCTTGGCCGAGCGGGCGGAGAGGCCCTTGGCGGCGGCGAGGTAGGCGAGGAACTCGCGCGAGGTCAGGTGCGGGTAGACGCCGAAGTCCTGCGGCAGGTAGCCGAGGTGGCGGCGGATCGCGTTCGGGTCGGCGGTGAGGTCGGTGCCCTCGTAGCGGAGGGTTCCGCTGGTGGGCCTGGTCACCGTGGAGATGATCCGCATCAGGGAGGACTTCCCCGCGCCGTTGGGGCCGAGCAGGCCCACCATGCCGTGGCCGAGGGTCATGGACAAGCCGTCGACCGCGCGTTTGCCTCCCTTGTAGACCTTGGTGATGTCGATCAGCTCAAGCATGGTCTCCGCCTTCTCCGACTGCTCTGTCCGGCAGTTCTGTGTACGTGAGGGGGTGGTTCGGGGCCCGGCTCGCGGCCCGGTCAGCCCTTGAGGTCGGTGGGGTTGCCGTTGCGCAGCACGGTGGTGTCGCGCGGCACCTCTACGCGGAACTTGGTGTCGCAGCCGGCCAAGCCGCTGCAGGAGGCGTCCAGGTCGAGCGTGTCGCCCTTCAGCTCCCAGGTGATGTCGCTGCCGCCGAGCGAGACGCCCTGGTGGAACCACAGGGTGACGCGGACGTCCTCGATGTCGGCGGCGACCAGATCGGTCGGGTTGTCGTTGGTGCGGACGTTCAGCTTCTTGCCGCTGAAGGGGAACACCTTCTCCTGCGGGTCGGCCTTCTTCGCGTCGGCGCAGGCGGTGGCGCTGAGCAGCAGGCCGGCGGTGAGGGCGATCAGGGCGGTGACGGTCCTGCCGCCGGTGTTCTTGCCTCGGGTGAACATCGGGTTCTCCGTCTCCGGTCGGATAGTGATGGCTCAAGATTCCCGGAGTGCGGGTCCCCTGCCATCTGCCGTTCGGCAGATATCCGGGGACGGTCTGTCACACCGGCCCGGTCAGGCCGCCGGCCCGTCCAGGGGCAGCACGCCGACGACGGTCCAGCCCGCCGGACCTGGCCCCGCTTCGAGGCTGCCCCGCAGGCCGGTGAAGCGCTCGGTGAGCGCCACCAGGCCCGTACCGCCGTCGGCGCGGGGGGCGGGGGCGGGCCCGGTGGGCCGCCCGGCGTCGTCGGAGACGGCGACCCTGAGCCCGCCCGCGCCGCGAGCCACCGCGACCGTCACCAGGCGGGCCTCGGAGGCGTGCCTGCGGATGTTGGTCAGCGCCTCGATGACCAGGCGGTACGCGGCGTCCTCGACCTCCAGGGGCAGCGCCCCTGCAAGCCCGGGCGCCAGGTCGAGGGCGGTTCGGACGCTGCCGGACCCCTCGAAACGCTGCAGCAGGCCGGCCAGGTCGCCGAGGCCGTGCACGCGGGTGGGCGGGGGTTCCGTCTGGGTGCCCGGCTCGCGCAGCACCCGCAACGTGTCGTCCATGGAGGCCAGGGCCCGCTGCCCGGCGGCCTCCAGCCGCTCCAGCAGGTCCTTGGTGCGCGCCTCGTCGTAGTCGACGAGGCGCGCCGCCTGTGTCTCCAGCAGGATGCCGGTCACCTCGTGCGCCACGAAGTCGTGCAGGTCCCGGGCGACTTGGAGGCGCTGGTCGCGCCGGGCCCTGCTGATCGCCTCGGCCCTGCGTTCGTCCTGGGCACGCTGGTGCAGCCCGATCCCCACCGCGGTCAGGGCCAGCACGGCGGCGGCCAGGACGCCGAGGACCGACTGCTCCAGCCCGCTGTGGGAGTTCTTCAGCGAGAAGCGGAGCGGCAGAACGACGGCGGCGGCCGCGGTGAGCGTCCCGAGGACGGCGGCCGGGAGTACGGGCGCCCGGCGCACCACCCTCACCAGCAGCACCAGCAGCGCCGTCAGCTCGAACGGCAGCCAGGGCAGCGCCCACTTGACCTCCGCCCAGCCGTCGCGCAACAGCAGGAAGCCGAGGTCTCCCAGCACGGAGACCGCCGTGGCGGCCACCACCGCCCTCGGCAGCGTGAGGCTGCCTAGGGGATAGGCCGCCATGGCGGCCACCACGGCGAGGGCGGTGGGGACCACCACGAACAGGGCTTCGATGGGTGCCACGAAGGCGGGGAGGACAACCAGGCAGGTCACCAAGGCGCAGACCGTGGCCCGGCGGTTGGTGTCACGCATCATGTCAGTCCGCATGTGGGCGAGCGTACGCACGAACGGCGCGTCTGATATCTGCCGTTCGGCAGAGGCGGAGCACGGCGGAATCCTCTTCCCGTACGGGGCTCGGGCCCACTTCCGCCCCGCCCGCCGGCGTCACTTCGGGCGGCGGCTGAAGGTGTATCCGGCTTCGAAGGCCCGGACGGCGATGCCGACCCGGTTCCGTACCCCGAACTTCCGCTGGATGCTCGCCACGTGAGTCTTGACGGTGCCCGGCGAGATGAAGAGCTCGGCGGCGATGTCGGCGTTGGTGCCGCCTTCGGCGACCAGGGCGGCGATCTCGCCCTCCCGCTCGGTCAGCGCCTCCGAGGGGAGTGCCGAGTCGCCCGGCGCCCTGTTGCCGGTCACGTGCCGCAGCAGCCGTACCGTGATGGACGGGCTGATCAGGCTGTCCCCGGCCATGGCGGCGCGTACCGCCTCCACCAGCAGGGCGGGGCCCGAGCGCTTCAGCAGGAACCCGGAGGCGCCGTTGCGCAGCGCCGGATACACGTACTCGTCGAGGTCGAAGGTGGTGACCACGATGACCTTGGGCCTCGGCTCCGGCGCCTGGGGCCCGGCCAGCCGCCGGACCACCTCCAGGCCGTCCATCCGCGGCATCCTGATGTCGGCCAGGACCACGTCCGGCTGGAGGCGGCGGGCGACCTCCACCGCCTCCACCCCGTCGGCCGCCTCACCGACCACCTCCATGCCCTGCTGGCTCTCGAAGATGACTCGCATCCCCCGCCGGACCATCTCCTGATCGTCCACGAGCACCAGTTTCACCGTCATGGAGGCAGCTTGTCAGGAATTCAGCTCTGCCGTGCCACGCTCTTGGGACGCATGTCGGTCCAGTTCTCATCCACGTACGCCACGGCGGCCGCGCGGTCGGCGTCGGACACCACCACCGCCCACCCGGCGGGCACTTCGGCGAAGGCGGGCCACAGCGAGATCTGGCCCTCCTCGTTGACCAGGACGTGGAAGACGCCGTCCGCGTCGTCGAACGGGCTTCCGCCGCTCATGAGACTTCTCCTCGTACGGGAATTCTGACGCGCCCGGCCGGAGGGCCGGGACGCAGTGTCTGGGGTACGGCGAAGGAAGCTTCCTGCCGGTGCCTCTGGAGCAGCGCCATACCGAGGGACGTGCGGTCACTCGAGCTTCGCTGACACTGCTCATACTTCGTTGCGACAGGACAAGGGCAATGGCCGGCCGCCGCTCAGTGGCGTGGTGCCTGCCGTCCAAGAGCAGTCTGCCGCCGGCCACTGGTGATCGGCTTGCGCTCCGGTGCCCGAGGCACGCTACGCCGACCCCGCGCTCCGCCTCCGCGCCGACGCCCGGATCGTCGACTGGACGGCCTGAGCCGGCCGGCGCGGTCAGGGGTTCAGGTCAGGTGGCCGGCGAAGACCACGATCTCGTCGATGTCACCGACGGCGGTGACGTGGACCATGTCGGTGCCCGACAGTACGACGCCGCCGTCGGCAGCCTCGAAGCTCCAGCCGAAGCGGGCCCACTCGTGCGGCGCGTCCACCGGGGTCGTCCGCACCATGCGGCACCCGCCCGCCCGGTAGTTCTGCACCACCTCGGTGATGAAGTCCTCGACGACCCTGCGTCCGACGTCGCGGCCGAGAGGGCCGTGGAACACCACGTCCGCGGCGAGTGCCCGGCACAGCAGCGTGGTCCGCTCGGCGGGGTTGTCTGAGTTGGCCGCGGCGATGAACGCGTCGACGGCGTCGACGGCGTCGCCGTACTCAAGCGTGGGCGGAGCCTGCCCGCGGCTCTGTTGCCGCGTGCCTTCAGCGGTCATGGTCGGCGCTCCCCTCGTTCGTGCCAGCGCGCCGCAGGCGGCCGGAACAGCACGTGGCGGCGGAGCCGACGGTCACTGTCAGGGATACTAGGCGTTCTGCACCGGTGAGGCCACGAGCGCGGCGCCCTGCCCCGGGCGGTCGCGCTCGGGCTCCCTACTCGTCACGTACGATGCTGTGGGCGCCGTCGGCGCCGATCACGTACCGTGCGCGCAGATGGGGGCCGTCCTGCGGGCTCACGGTGATGGAGTCGGCGTCCTCCCGGGGTCAGGAAGTGGGTGCGGTGGTGTTCGACCCACTGCGCGTAGGTGTGCGGTCGTTCGCCGGTGAGCGTCTGTACGGTGTCCAGCACCCGGTGCGGTCGTTCCCGCGCGGACCTCAGGAACCCAGCAGTTGCTCGACCGCCGGTTCGGGGACCCATTGCCGCAGCTCGCGGGCGGCCTCGCTCGCGGGCATCTCGTGGAAGCGGGCCGGCCGGCCGGTCACCTCGCCGATGATGCCGACCCGCTCGATCTGGGTCAGCGCCTGCGGGCCGGTCACTTCGAAGGTGCAGCCGGTCAGGCCGTGCGTCAGGAGATGGGCGGCGATGGCGGCCACGTCCCGCTCGTCCACGGGGGCGAGCGCGGCGTCGCCGTACGCCCCGGCGGCCACTCCCGATGCGGCCAGCGGCGGCGCCCAGTTGAGATCGTTGGCCATGAGATAGGTCGGCCGCACGAAGGCCCAGCCGAGGCCGGATTCGCGCACCGCCGTCTCCAGTCGCGCCTGCTCGCGGCCGAGCCACCCCGGCTCGGGGAACGTCACGACGGCGGAGGAGAGCAGGACCACCTGCTCTACCCGCGTGGAGACGCACGCCGACAGCACCTGGTCGAAGACCTCGAAGACGGGGAAGAGGAACACCCTGCGCACGTCGCGCAGCGCCGTGGCCAGCGTCTGAGGGTCGCCCATGTCGCCGGAGACCACCTCCGCGCCGTCGGGCAGGGCGGCCTCCTGCGGGGTGTCGAGGGTCAGGGCGCGGACGCGTCGGCCCTGGTCGAGCAGGCGGGTGACGACGTTCCTGCCGATGTTGCCGGTTGCACCGGTGACGAGGATCATGCGGGGTTCCTTCCGGTCGGGGATGCTGCGGGATCGCGGCGGGCTGCCGCACTGTCGCCTCCGGAACGATGGCGTACGGCATATGGCCGACGGGCAGGTCGGTCACGGTCGTTCCGGCCTGATCGGCGATCCGGCGGGCGGCGCGGCGCAGCGTCGGCTCCGGATCGCCGGGGCGTGGCCGGCACGTACAGGGGCACGGCCGCGCCCGCCGGCGCCGACGCGAGCGGGCGGCGAGGCGGTCACTCCCGGCAGGTCCGCACCGAAGAACGCCTCTCCGCTCGCGATCAGACGTTCACGCTGATGGGCGTCGAGCCGCTCGAAGTCGTCCCCGAGCGACTGCCGGGCGTGTGCCAGGGCCTGGGCGTACGGCGCGGTGCCCGGCATCGCGGACATCCGCGGTCTCACTTGTCGAACCAGTGGGTGAAGCTGTCCTCGGCCCGCCAGGTGCCGTCCGGCCCCAGCGCCACGGTGAACGCGCCGCGCCCGCGCAGCCCCGCCAGCTCGCCGGTGCCGGAGCCCGGGACCACCGTCCAGAACCCCCGCCCCGCCCCTGGCCGGTCCCCATAGCCGTAGCAGGTCAGTACGAAACTGCCCGATCTGCCGTCGATCGTGCCGACGATCCGCTCGACCCCGGCGACGATTTGCGACCCGTCCGGCTGGACCACCCGGACGTGGTCGGCGTGCCCGGTGCCCTCGATGCCGCCGGTGAACCGCTCCGTCTGAGCGTCGCGAACACCGCAGGACCGCCCTCGACGGCCGGACCGATGTCCTGCTTGTCCATGGTGAGCACCTCGACGGAGCTGGTGTGCGTCACCGCGTCCGGCGGCGGCTGCTCCTCCGCGTAGGTGGTGGGTCCCTCTGTGAGCCCGCCCCAGGTGAATGACATGTGCTCTTCCCTTCCGCCGGGCCTTCCCGGCAGATATCAAACCAAACTGTTCAGTTTGATTGCGAAGCGGCAAAAGGCGCGCCCACGCCTTCTGCTGTCAGGTGGTCGCGCGCAGGAACAGGTCCACGATCCGCTCGACGCGCTCGCGATCCGGGGCGGTCACCGGCCCGTCCGTGGCCACGATCCCGTCCGGCAGGATGTAGGTGAGCAGGCCGCCGGTGAGCAACCGGGTCGCCGCCTCCATGTCGTCGACCACGATCACCCCGGCGTCGCGCGCCCGTTCCAGCAACTCGGTCACCCGAAGGCGGATGCCCCCGGTGATCGTCTGAGCCCACAGCCGGCCGATCTCCGGCACCCGCGGCGAGTCGGCGATGATGACGCGCGACAGCGCGAGATAGTCGCTGCCGGAGATGGCCTCCAGCACCTCCGAGGCCAACTCGACCAGCGTGGCCCGCAGTTGCGGCAGAGAATCCACCGGCCGGTCGCCGTCCAGTGCCGCATGATCGCGATTCAGCCTCGACAGCAGCGAGCCGAGCACGTCGATCATGAGCTTCTCTTTGCTGCGGTAGTAGACGTACAGCGTCTGCTTGGACACGCCCGCGGCCTTGGCAATGGCGTCCGTGGTTGCGCCGGCGAACCCCTCCGCCAGGAAGACGCGCGTCGCGCCATGACGAATCTGAGCCCGCTTGGCCTCACTGCGCGCCGATTCCTGGGTCATCTTGCCGCTTTCATATTTCAAACTGTACTGTTCAGTTTGATTCTGCGTCAAGACGTCACAACGACGTGCGCCTCGATGCCGGTACGGCGGCCCCCCTCACCCTCCTCCTGCCGGTCAGGGGGATGCCGCACTGTCACTCCGGCGCAGCCGGAGGGCGGCGACCACGAGCAGAACGACCGCGCCAGCCGTGAAGACGACGTTGCCCGCCAGGTCGACCGCCAGGCTTGCGGGGTCGATCGTGCGCCACGGGAAGGAGTGCCAGGCGTAGGTGAGCAGGGCACCGCCGGCGAGCGCCAGTCGGTGGGCCTGCGACCAGCCCTCGCGACGCGACCAGCGGGCGATCACCGTGAGGACCACGGTGAACAGGACGACGTAGAGCACCACGCTGAGCCAGACGGGGAGGGAGATCACCGAGGACAGCCAGGTGAGGAACCGGATGCCCGCGATCGAGTCGGCGCCGAAGACGGTCGCGACGGCGAGGACGACGCCGAAGCCGACGACGGCCACGAACAACGCGGCCGTCACGCCGAGACCGACCTTCCCCAGCCACGGCGTGGTGCGGCGCGGGCCGGCGAGGGACTCCACGATCGCGATCGGGACGCTGATGCTCCAGATCGTGTGCACGCCGACCATGAACATGATCCACGGCAGGGCGCTCCGGCTGTTCGTGGAGCAGGGGTACAACCAGACGACCGTCGCGCAGATCGCGGAAGAGGCGGACGTGGCCAAGAAGACGTTCTTCAACCACTTCCCCACGAAGGAGGACGTGCTGTTCGCCGACGTCGAGGAGTATTACGTTCGGGCGACGGCGGAGGTGATCGCCGAGCGGGCGCCGGACGAGCACGTCGCCGACCTGCTGCTACGGATCTACGAGCGGGTCGTCTCCCGCGTTCTGGACGAAGGGCTGCTGCCCGGCGACACCGAGGCGTTGAAGAGCCTCAGCGCCACGATCATGACCAGGCCGGCGATCCAGGCCAAGGTCCTGCACCTGATGTTCGACCTGCAGCAGAAGATCGCCGAGGCCGTCCTGAAGGCTTATCCTGACGTGCTCGACCCGATCACGGCGGTCGCCGCCGTCGGCTCGCTGATGGGCGCGGGCCAGGCTGCCGGGTTCGCCGGTCTCCGCCAGGGGCTGTCGCCGGACGAGCAACTGGCGTCGATCCGGCGCGCCCTCGACGTCGCCGTACGGGGCCTGCGGTCACTCTGATCCGCCGCGAGCCGACCCGCCCTCCCGCGCGCGCCCAACGCCGCCCCGGTCGGTCGGTTCAGCCTGGCACGTTCATGCGCTGGGTGCCGATCACCGAGACCAGCCGCAGTGCTTCTGCGGCCGGGGAGTCCGGGTCGGCCGTGTAGATCACCACTTGCTGGTCGCGGTCGGAGATGTCCAGCATGTGGCAGTTCAGGGTGATGGGGCCTACCAGCGGATGGTGCAGGCTCTTGCGCAGGCTCGGTCCGGGGGACACGTCGTGCGACGCCCACAGCCGGGCGAACTCCGCGCTACCGGCCAGGAGCTCGGATACCAGCTCGTCCACTTCGGAGGCGCCGGGGTAGCGGGCGGCGGCGGCACGTAGCCGCCGGGCCGCCTCATGGGCGAACACGACCCGGTCCGCCTCCCCCAGGACGGGCGGCCGGGCCCCCTCCAGGTGCGGCCCGAGGAAGGCGTACCGGATCAGGTTGCGGTCGCGCCGGGGCAGCGCGGAGAAGTCCACCATCAGAGCGGCCGCCAGGTCGTTCCAGGCGATCACCTCGTAGGTCGCGGACAGCACGAACGCGGCGGCCTGCGGCAGCCGGTCCAGCAGGTCGAGGATGTTGCGGTGCACCTCGCGGCACGGACCGGGCGGTGGGCCCGGCGGTGCGCCGGCCAGGTGGTGCAGGTGGTCGCGTTCGGCGTCCGACAGACGCAGCGCCCTGGTCAGCCCGGCCAGCACCTCGCGGGACGGGTGCGGGGCACGGGCCTGTTCGAGGCGCGTGTAGTACTCGGTCGAGATGTACGCGAGCTGGGCCACCTCCTCGCGGCGCAGCCCGGGGGTACGGCGCCGCCGCCCGGCCGGGAGACCCACGTCGGCGGCGGAGATCCGCTCCCGTCTGCTGCGCAGGAAGGCGGCCAGTTCCTGTCTGTCCACGCCTCCACTATGCGTGGCCGGTGCCGTGCTCAGCCAGGTACCACCGATGCCTGGCTGAGCGCCGTACCCGGGACCAGGCTCGGTGCCATGACTGATGACAAGAGCGCGGGCCTGCTGGCCGGCAAGATCGCCTTCGTTACCGGCGCCGGGCGCGGCATCGGCGCCGCCGCGGCGCGGCTGTTCGCCCGGGAGGGCGCCACAGTGCTGCTCGCCGCGCGCACCGAGGGCCAGCTCAAGGCGGTGACCGAGGAGATCCGCGCGGCGGGTGGCACCGCCGACCACGTCGTGTGCGACCTGGCCGACCCGGCCGGCGTCCGCGCCGCGGTGGACCGGGTCGTGGAGCTGTACGGCAGGCTTGACGTCGCCTTCAACAACGGTGCGACGGCGGTGCCCCCGGCGCCGATGGACCGGATACCGGAGGCCGACTTCGACCTGATGTACACCGTGAACCTCAAAGGGCAGTGGATCGCCATGTCCGCCGAAGTGGCCGCCATCCGGGCCACCGCCAGAACCGGGGCGATCGTCAACACCTCCACCGTCGGCAGTTGGGGGCCGAACCCCATGCTGCCCGCGTACGGCGCGATGAAGCGGGCGCTCAACAGCCTCACTGAGTCGGCCGCCGCCACCTACGGCCCGGAGGGCATCCGGGTCAACGGGATCGCCCCCGGCACCACACTGACCGAGATGGTCCACGCCTGGGAGGCCGCCTCGCCCGGCATCGTCGAGCAGCTCAACGCGCGCACCTCGCTGCGGCGCGCGGCCGAGCCCGAGGAGGTCGCCGAGGCCGCCGCCTGGCTGCTCAGCGATCGCTCCTCCTACGTGACCGGAGCGGTGCTGCGGGTGGACGGCGGCCTGGGTTGAGCTGGGAGAACGGCAAGTCTGACATTCGGGAGGCACCGCCGTGTACTCATGGCTAGGGCATTTCACCTTTGTGCGCAGACGCGCGTTACTGATCGCGGCTGCCTTGTTCGTGGTGCTCGCCGGTGTCTGGGGCAGCGGGGTCTTCGGCGCCTTGAGCACCGGCGGGCTGGAGTCTCCCGGCGCGGAGTCGTACCGGGCCAACGAGCTCCTGGAAAGCCACTTCGGACACCGGCCGGCGCAGGCGGACGCGGTGGCGATCTACAGCGACCCCACCGGCAAGCTGTCGGTGGACGACCCGGCCTTCGAGAAGGCGGTGACGGCGGCAATCAGCAGCTTGCCGCAGACCGAGGTCGCCTCGTGGACCAGCTACTGGAGCCCGGGACTCACCGAGGGGCAGCGCGCGGGCTACGTCTCGAAGGACGGGCACGCCACGCTGGCGACGATCATTCTGCGCGGCGCGGACAGCGAGGAGCGCCTGGCATCGTACGGCGAGATCGAGCAGCGCGTGCGCGCCGAGGGTCTGCAGACCCACATCGCAGGCGGCTCCACCAGCGTGTTCCACCTCCAGCGGCTCGCCACCGAGAACCTGGCCACCGCCAACATGATCTCGCTGCCGATCCTGCTGATCCTGCTGCTGGTCATCTTCCGCGGCGTGGTGGCCGCCGCCATCCCGCTCGCGCTGGGAATCGTGGCCATTCTCGGCTCGCTGGTGATGTTGCGCGGCCTGACCTACCTCACGGACATCTCGATCTTCGCCATGGAGATCGCCATGCTGCTCGGTCTCGGCCTTGCGATCGACTACGGGCTCTTCATGGTCAGCCGGTTCCGCGAGGAACTCGTGCGTACGGACGGCGACGTGCGACAGTCGCTGGTGACGACGATGAACACGGCCGGGCACACGGTCGCCTTCTCCGGTCTGACCGTCGTCATCGGACTCTGCGGCCTGATGTTCTTCCCACAGCCGATCTCCCAGGCGTTCGGCTACGGCGGCATCGCGGTCGTCCTGTTCGACCTGCTCGCCGCGCTCGTCGTGCTGCCCGCCCTGCTGGCGGCGCTCGGCCCCCGGATCAACGCGCTGAGCCTCCCCTGGCCACGCCGCCGGCCCGGCGCCGTCACCAGGGAGGACCGGGCGTGGAAGTGGCTGGCCACGTCCGTCACCCGTCGGCCGCTGCCCTGGCTGGCCGGTGGCCTGCTGGCGCTGCTGGTCGCCGCAGCCCCGCTGCTCTCGCTGCAGCAGGGCCTCACCAACCACCGCTACCTGCCCGCCGACAACGAGGGCCAGGTGGTCCCCAGGATGTTGGCGGAGGACTTCCGGCAGGACGGCCCGGCCGCCACGCGGATGGACATCGCCATCGTCGGCCCCGTGCAGCGAGCCGCCCTCGACGACTACCTGAAATCCGTCGAAGGCATCGAGGGCGCGCGGGCGGCCGGCGCCCATCTCGCCGACGCCGAGCTGACCTGGGCGACCGTCACCTACCAGGGCGAGGCCGACGACGTGGAGAACCTGCAACTGGTACGGGACATCAGAGCACTCCAACCCCCGGCCGGCGCCACCCAGGTCCTGGTCGGCGGCCCCGGCGGACCGGCGGTCAGCCTCGACAACAGCGACGCGACGACGGGGGCCCTGCCGTGGGCACTGTCCTTCATCGGCCTGTCGACCCTGATCCTGCTCTTCCTCGCATTCCGGTCCGTCCTCGTACCCATCAAGGCCGTCGCCGTCGCCTTCCTCTCACTGGCGGCCTCCTGCGGCATCATCGTCTGGGGCTTCCAGGAGGGCGGCCTGGCCGGACTGATGGGCTTCTCCGTGGTGGGCACCACCGACGTCTGGGCGCTGGGGCTCATCATCACGATCGCCTTCGGCCTGGTGACCGACTACGAGATGTTCCTGGTGAGCCGCATCAACGAGGAGTATCTGGCCACCGGCGACAACCGGCGCGCGATCATCACGGGCCTGCGCAGCACCGGTTCCCTCATCACCCGGGCCGGGCTGCTCATGGTCGTCGTCCTGGCCACGATGGGGTTCACCGCGACCTCGCTGTTCCTGATCACCATCGGGGTCGGCCTCACACTATCCGTGGTGATCGACGCCACCCTGGTCCGCTCGATCGTCGTACCCGCCGCGATGCAACTGCTCGGCGGGGCGAACTGGTGGCCGTCCCGGCCACGGCGGTCGAGCAGCCGCCCGAACGTCCCCGACCAGCCACGGCTCACCCCACCGCACGACGCCACGAGCGGACCGGTCGCCCACGTCTGACCACGGGGCCGTGGCAGCGCGCGCCACGGCCCCCCCAACTTGAGGTGACCCGCTTTTGCGGGCCCAAGGACGGGGAGACGACGACGTTCCTGGCCACGATGCGCCGCAACGCGCGCAATGCCACCCTCATGCTCCCGGGCTACACCCTGCGGCACACCACTCACGTCGTGCACATCCGGCCGGACCGCCCTCACCTGCGGGGCCGGCAGGCAGACCAGTCCGGCACCTCAGCACGAGCACCGGTCTCACCCCCGCTGCGGAAGACTTCCACGCCGCCGAACCCACGGTCCTGACCGGCGCACTGGTCGGCTACGCACGCGTCTCCACCGCCGACCAACTCCTGTCCCTGCAGGACCTCAACTCGATCGTGGCGGAGCTGCGCAAGAGCGGCCGGCGTCGGCTTCCGCCCCCTGCACGAGGCGCTGGACACCATCCACCGTCATCTCGATCCCGAAAAGCCGGTCTCGGCACAGGAGGAGCACAGGGCCGCCCCCGATCACCTGCTACGGCGGCGGGCCAAGCTCGCCGACCAGATCTCCGGCATGCTGTTCGAGCGCACCCCCACTCGATTTTCGGCATGACGCAACCTCCAGGGGGACTTGTGCATGTAGATGACATGAAATCCGAGATCATCCATCCACCGCCCGGTTCTCCGGGCGCCGAGTCCTCGGCCGACACGGTCGTCACCGAGTTATTCCTCGTCCACCGCCTCGCGCTTGTGCGCCTGGCGTTCCTGTTGGTAGGCGACCAGGAGACCGCCGAGGACGTGGTCCAGGACGCGTTCGCGGCGGTGTATCGCAGGTGGAGTCGGTTGGCCGACCGTGGGCAGGTGCTGCCGTACCTGCGCACGGCCGTGGTCAATGGGTGCCGGATGGTCCTGCGCCGCAGGACGATCATCGGGCGGTTCCGCGGTCACCGCGAGGTTCCCTTCTGGTCGGCGGAGGCGGCGGCGCTGCTGGGGGAAACCCGGCGGCAGGTGTTTCTGTCCGTGCGGACGCTGCCGCGACGCCAACGCGAGGTGTTGGTGCTGCGGTTCTACCTCGACCTGTCGGAAGCGGAGATCGCCCAGGTGATGGGGGTCAGCCGCGGAACGGTCAAATCGACGGCATCCCGGGCGCTGAAGGCGCTCGCCGCGAAACTGCAGGAGGAGCGATGACCCGGAACGTTGAAGACCGACTCCGCGACGCTTTCACCGCCGGTGCGGAACTGGTGTCCCCAGAGAGCCTGACAGCTGTCGCGGATCCTGTCGCGGTCCGGCCGCGCAGGCGTTTTCGAGGGCTGCCGGTGTTGACTGCCGCCTCCGTCGCGGTGGTGCTCGGCGCGGTCGCGATCGTCCCCTCACTGTTGCGACATTCCGCAGCTCCGGCGGGGTTCACCGCTGTCGTGGACGCGCTGGCGCGGCGAGCCGAGCAGCCGCGTGAATACTGGCGTAGCGAATTGGAGACGCTGACGTGGGGGCGACCGGCCAAGCAGACGTACAACATCGAGGAGAGCGTCCGGCGGGTCTACTGGGCGACTCCCCGCGGCCCCGCCGTGGAGACCACGCCGCTCCACACCCGGCCCTTCACGACCGCCGACGAACGGAATTGGCGTGCGGCGGGCGCGCCCGCCCTGTGCGGTTTTCAGGTGGGCTGCAAAGGCGTGCAGGACCAGCATGGCCGGACGGACTACTACTTCCCGGCGGGTTTCGAGGTCGGCGGGATGTCACTGACCCGTTCCCAGCTTCTCGCGCTACCGCAGGACCCGCAGCGGCTGGGAGCAGAGTTGCTGCGACTGCGGGGCAAAGAGCACCAGGAACCCGCCGGTCCCGGCCGTTCCTATGTCAAGCAGTACTCGGAGCGGGACATGCTGTGGCTGATGGGCGAGGGATTACTCACGAACGCGCCTACCCCGCCTGCGGTGCGGGCGGCTGTCCTGCGAATGATGGCCGCGTTGCCGGGCGCGCGGATCGTGGACGAGGCCAGGGACGCCGAAGGGCGAAGCGGCGTGGCCGTCGTGCGCAGAGTCGATCGAGACCCGGTGGAACGGCGGCTGGTGATCGATCGGTCCAGCGGCGACGTACTCGGGACAACGACCCTGGTGGCCGGGCCACTGCCCGAAACCGCCGGCCTGGATGTCGGTGACATGGCCGCTGCGCAGGTGGTCAAGAAACTCGGCTGGACCGGCGACGGACCTCGGCTGCCCGAAGGGTGCGCCCAACAGGTCGGGAAGACCTGTGACGGCTCTTAGCGTGTCATTTAGGTGCGTCACGAGCGCCGAGCCCGGGCCCTGAACAAGGTGCTGATCCCGTGGCAGGGCCCTGGCGCGATGGGTGACCGGAAACGGGAGGAGATCCTTTTCCGATCAGGCGGCCGCGTTGCTGCTCGAACTGCCTGTTCCCATGCTCGGCGCCCGCCGCGTCCTGCCGGACATGCTCGACAACGGCAGCGGCTCGATCATCATGATGACCTCCACCTCGGCACTGCACAGCGTCTCCGGGTTCGCGACCGCGTACTCCACGGCCAAGGCGGGGATGATCGGGCTGGCCCGGACAGGTCCTCGTCGTCGACGGCGGGCTCACGACCCACAGGCCCGGCTTGTCGAAAAGCGGCCGTCACTGACGACCGCACCACGTCTCGCCGCGGCGGCAGCCGCATCCATCCCCGCGCTCGAGACCGGCGCTTACCGATCGTGGAGCCCACTCACCGGAAAGAAGCACCACGACATGGAAATCGTCGACGGACAACTCCACGCAAACCAGATCGGCCCGAACTGGCAGGAAGCCGACCTGGACACCACCCTCAACGCAACGATCGTCGCCATGGACGCCGTCGGCGTACACGCCGCGGTGCGCGACGAGTTCACCGGCCTGGACGACGAGTTCCACATGCTGCCCGGCGCCTACCACGCCAACGGCGGCCGGCGACCGGAGCGGCCCTTCTCGCGACTGGCCGTGAGTAAGTACCCGGACCGGTTCGTATGGCTCCGCCGCGTCGACCACACCGCGCCCGACCTCGCCGGACTGATCACAGGACTGCACACCCAACCCGGCTGCGCCGGCATCCGCGTCCACGCCGGCTTCGACGGCAACACCTGGCGTGACCTCGCATTCGAGCGAGGCGGCTACAACGACCTGTTCGCCGCCTGCGAGGCCACGCAGGTGCCGGTGTTCATCATGGTCACGCCGCGGGTCGAGACGCTGAAGCCGTACCTCCGGCGATTCCCCGACCTGACCTTCGTCATCGACCACCTCGGTATCGCCTGGCCCCAGGCCGACACGCCGCCCACCGAGCGCTACCGCAGGCTCGACCTGGCCCGCGCGCTGTCGAAGTACGCCAACCTCAAGTGGTCCCACGTCGAACGACTGGCCGGCGAGCCGTACCCGTACCGGGACCTGATCCCGCACTTCCGCAAGGTCGTCGACGCGTACGGCGCCGAACGCGTCCTCTGGGCAAGCGACCACACCCGCACCCTGCTGCGCTGAACGCCTGACCCAGGAGCGCTCGGTCCGCCCGGATGCCCTTTCCTCCTCGGCGGGTTTTCAGACGTTGACGTATGCCTGCTCGTCGACGAACGCGTCCCGCATGGTGAACCGCACGCCGGTCAGACGCCCCTTGGCCGTCCCGTCGGCGCTGAAGAGCGGCGTGTCCGCGCCGTCCATGGCCAGTTCGCTGCCGGCGGGCTGAAGGTCCTTGAGCTTGCCGCCGAGGTGTACGGGGTTGGCCGCATACAGGGTGCCGGCCGGGGTGACGATTTCGAACTCGGCGTCGATGTCCAGATCGCTGGGGAACCGCACCCGGCTCAGGCTGTCCTCGTCCCTCTCGCCGAGGCTGCCGCCGGACGGCCGCGGCCAACTGGCGCGCAGCATCACGCGGCCGCCGAGGGCGTCGCTGTGACCGGCCATGGCCAGGCGCGCCATCTGGGCCAGCACGCCGGCTCCCTCATCGTGCCTGTCGGGCCCGAACAGCAAGATCTCGGCGCCCGCCGCCTTGAGGTAGTCGCCGGCCAGGTCGATGCGCTCGGTCTTGCCGTTGATCTCGACCTCGATGGTGCCTTCCATCGACACCTGCATGATCATGGAGGGGTTGACGAGCATCGACATGAACGGGGCCGCGCTCGGGGCGAAGAACAGCGTGGGCGTTATGCCGTTCGGCTCGTTGTCGTCGTCGGCCGGATACCACGCCTCGGGCAGGGTGGTGCCGCGCAGCACGTTCGGCGCGTGGGCGATGTCGAACGGACCGTCGCCGCGTGGGGCGCCGTGGTAGGGCCTGGTGAGCGGCTTCGCGTGTGGGGGGACGTTGTCGATGACGGCGTACATGTCGATGATGTTGCGGTGCGCCAGGCGCAGAGTGCCGGTCTCCAGGATGCCGAAGCGGCCGATGTGCATCTGCGCCGGGAAGTTCTTGCCCGGCGCGATCTGCCGCACGTGCACGATGCTGGGCAGAAGCGGGTTGGACAGTAGCTGGATACGGTCGTCGAGTTCGTAGCTGAAGCCCTTGATGCCGGCCTCGGGAGTGCTGCTCAGCTCCTGCTCAAGCTCGGCGCGGCCACTGTCATCCACTCGGGTCTCGAAGCCGGGCATCGGCCACGTGTTGATCTGGACGAACCCGGAGAGGTTGATCGTCTCGCGGCGGCCCGCGTAGTAGTCGTCGCCGAACACGACGGTGGCGCAGGCGAGGAGGTGGGCCCGGATGGGTCGGGGCTCGAGGTTGAGAGACTCATAAGTCTCTCGAAAAGCAGTCATATCGTCACGGTATCGCCGAGTTGTGCATGAAGATCGACGACAGGCCGCGGCATCGGTCGTGGCAATCGCTGCGGCGTTCGCCCTCCTGCGTCTGGCGGCGATGCGAGCACGGCAGGAGCGGCGCGGATTCACCGCGCCGGCCGTGCGAGAACTTCGTCTTCACCCGGACGCGCTATTCGAAGGCCGCAACGTTGCGCTCCGCCCACTCGGCGAAGGTGCGGGGCGGGCGGCCGAGGAGCCGCTCGACATCGGGGCTGACGCGCTGCTCGGCGGCGGAGGGTGCGCCCAGGGCGCCGAGGGTGGCCTCCACGACCGGCTCGGGCATGTATCGCAGCATCTGGTTGCGCGCCTCCGCGCGGCTCTGCTCAACGAACTGCACCGGCTCGCCTACTACGTCCCCGATCGCCGCGGCCTGCTGCCGGGGTGAGATCGGTACGGGCCCGGTCAGCGTGTAGATGGCGCCCTCGTGGCCCGGCTCGCGAAGAGCGACGGCGGCGACCTCGGCGATGTCGGCCGGATCGATGCCCGGCACCGCGACGTCTCCGAACGGCGCCACGACCATCCGTTGCGCGCGGACCGAATCGGCCCATTGGAACGTGTTGGAGTTGAAGTTGCCTGGCCGCAGCATCGTCCATTCCAGACCCGACTGCTCGACGGCGTCTTCCAGATGAGAGGAGTGGCGTCGCGTGCCCACGCCGTGGGAGGACAGCAACACGACCCGCCGGACGCCGACCGCCCGCACGACGTTCATGACGTCACCGAGATCGCCGTTCGCCATGAAGTCGGGGGAGGTCAACAAGAACAGCGCTTCGGCTCCATGGAGGGCGGGCTTGAGGCTCGCCGGCTCGGTCAGGTCGGCCTGCCGGCGCCGCACCCCCACCGGCACGTCCAGCTCTGAGATCCTTCGTGACACCGCCGTCACCTGCTCGCCGGCCGCGGCAAGCGCTTGCACGAGCGGCTGCCCGACGTTGCCCGTGGCTCCAGTCACCACAATCATGTTCGCTCCCGGTTGTCGATGCCCTTATGGACTCGATGGAAGCTACTAGCGCTGTGGTAGTAGGTACCTAGACGAAAGTATTGGCAAGGAAGGACCATTGTGACCAACGACACAGCTTGGGCTCCCCCTGAAGACGTCGCCCCGGAACAGGCGTGCCCGATCGCCCCGGTGGTCGACATCGTCTTCAGCCGCTGGACCACCCCCATCCTCTGGGTGCTCCATGAATACGGGCGGCATCGATTCGTGGAGTTGGAACGCCGTATCACCACCATCACGCCCAAGGTGCTGACCGAACGGCTGCGGCAACTGGAACGCGACGGGCTTGTCGTACGCACCTACCACCCGGAGGTTCCGCCGCGGGTGGAGTACGAGATCAGCGAACTGGGACGCAGCCTCGCGCCGCTGTTCGCAACACTCGCCGAATGGTCGGTCAACCTGGACAAGGTCGAAGAGGCCCGGCAGGACTACGACGCCAGAAAGCCGATCGGCAGCCGTCGCACCTGACCCGAAGACTCGCCGCCCGCGCCCGCGGCCGGCGCCCGGGGGGCGCCCGCCGGCCATGGCCGCCGAGCAGATCCGGCACGCCCGAGACCTGCTCACCTGGCCGGAGAACGTACCCGGGCACCTGCCTGATCGCGTGGCGCGGTAGGCCAAGCGGGTCACGTCGCGGGTCAGCAGTTCCTGACTGATCGGTCGGTTCAGAACCTCGGTGGTTTCGTTCGGTTGCGTGGTCATCTCTTTCTTTGTCGTTTTCTCGGTCCGTCCAGCGGATCGTTCTGGCTGGTCGCAGGTCGGCCGCGACGGGCTGTCAGCCGAGCTGCTCGGCCAGCGCGATGATGATCCCCTCGGGGCCGCGGACGTAGCAGAGCCGGTAGCTGTCCTCGTACTGGGCCAGCTCACCGACGAGTTCGGCGCCGTGAGTGCGCAGGCGGGCAACGACGTCCTCGATGTCGTCGACGGCGAACATGACGCGATGCATGCCCAGCGTGTTGTGCGGCGGGTTATGCGGTCCAGCGTCGATCGCCGCGGGGGTGTGGTATTTCGCCAGTTCCAGCCGGCCGTGGCCGTCCGGGGTCCGCATCATCGCGATGTCGCAGCGGACGCCGTCGAGTCCGACGGTGCGGTCCGCCCAGCGGCCCTCGATCTGCGCTTTGCCTTCCAGCTCCATGCCGAGTTCTACGAAGAACGCAATGGCAGCCTCAAGGTCGTCGACGACAATGCCGACGTTGTCCATCCGCTGGAGCGTCATGATGGTTCTCCTTTGTCGCACGGCCCGTCGTGGGCCACTGGTGTACCTAGGACGGAGCCATCGCCACGTTCTCGACACTGGGAAGCGTGCTGAGTTCTGGCTCCTGCTCCCGGCCGTCACCGCCATGGGGTGCCGCGTCCGAAAACCCACACGCACGCACGCATGCGGGCCGTCGCCGTCGCACAGCGGGCCGGGTTCCGCCACATCACGCGGATCCAGGACCCGGACGTCACCGATTTCGTGGATGACGCATCGCGTTGAGGTAGACATTGGGGTCCAGGTCGGTGACGTGCAGGGTCTCACGGGCAAGTGGCCCAGGGGCCGAGTCCTCGTGACCGGAGTCGCGCTGCTCGCGGCAGGGAACTCCCGACGCGGTACGTCTTCAGCGTGTGCACGGAGCGCGCTGGCCCGGTCGCGACGCGCGCCGGGTACGACATGCTCGTGCCCGAAACCGACCCTGGCCGGCAGCCGGCAGCCTGGGAAGCGCCCGAAACCCTCGATCTTCTGGCCTGAGGCCAAGACCCTGTCGACGGCGCCACTGCCGCGACGGTTAGGGGCAACCTACTTGCCCGCACTCAGACGGTCTCACCCAACTGTTCGGCGACCCGCCTCAGACCATCCTTGATGAGCTGCCCATACTCGTCGTCGCCAAGTGCGCCGATCCCGTCCCGCGCGTGCTGGAGGTGCTCACGGGCGCGGTCGAGTTCGCCCAGCTTGCGATAGCGCTCACTCAAGTTCAGGTGCAACGACGGATACAGGCCGGCCACCGAAAGCGGCACCCCGGCTTGGGCCACCCGCTCATCGGTGATCAGGCCGACGGCGGCAAGCGCTCGCAGATCCCACATCAGCTCCTGGTGCACATCGTCCCCTTGCACATCGGCCATCGAGTGGGCAAGGACACAAACATGCAGCGGGTCGCCTTGCTCACCGCCGATGTCGTCCCAGATCTGCGCGAACAACTCGCGAGCCGCTTCAGGTTGGCCTTGGTGGTGATGCAGCTCCACCCCCTGGCCGATCCGGGCCATCGTGGGGTCGTCGGTCATGAGCGGCTCCTTCACCGTCGCAGGCAATCGCGGTCAGCCTACTGCCCTACGCGGCTTAACGATCTTCAACCGCCTGACCAGCAGCTTCGCTGGACAGTCCAAGATGACAATTATCGGCCTGCTCCTGTGGACCTGGCGTACGGCCGGCCGTGCCCAGCCCCGCACAGCAGCGGAGGAAAGCCGCTTCGAGTCCGTCGGCAAGGAAACCTCCGCCCTCGCATCACCGATGAACACGACCCTGCGGCCCGGCCACGCAAGTGCCGGTGCCAAGCTCCTACACCCACGAGGTGCGTCACAGGCCGTACTGTTCTTCGACTTTCCGTTGAACCGCCAAGCTCTTCGGGAGGTAGGCCGGGTAGAAGGCTTTGCCGCATTCCAGGTCGTCGAGTGCGGCCTTGATCTCTTTGTTCAGGTACGGCTTGGCCTGCTCGGGAGTGAGCGTCGGCCAGTACTGCATCATGACCTCGCCCTCCTTCTTCGGAGGCGCGACGTCGGGCACGTCGGGGTTCTGCTCGCGGCCGATCTTGTCTTGCTGGGCCAGGAACTCGTCAAAGCCGCGTCCGGACATGGCGATCGGCGTAGTGTCGCTGATCACGTTGCCCTTGCCCTTGAGGCACGTGGCCATGGCCGTGGCCAGCTCGACCAGTTCGGGGTCGGAGTTGAGCTCGGCCTTCTCCGCCCGTCGGCTGGCCTTGTTGAACTGAGTGTAGTAGTCATTCTCCGACTTCACATCCAGGCCGAGCAGTTGTTTGTAGCCCTTGACCTGGCAGGCGTTCAGCGCCTTCGAGTAGGCCTGCATCTGCGCCTTGGAGAGGGTGGACTGGATCTTCCCGTTCGGGTTGCCGTCCGGCCCGCCGCCTTTGGCGTTGAAGTGTTCCGGGTAGACGTGCTCGGCGAATACTCCGAACCCGTATTGTTGGCGATATTTCAGCATCGCCTGGTAGTCGCCTTGAACACGTTTTTTGTCCGCTTCGATGTGCACCTGTTCCGGCACGAACGGGACGTACTTGAAGCCATTCTGCTTCATGCAGTCGGCCTTGACCGCTTCGAACTGATGCCTTTTGTCCTTGGCCGCGGTGGGCGAGGGCGCCGCAGTGCTCTCGACGGTGTTCCCGCAGCCTGAAAGCGCTGCTGAGGCCAGTAATGCGGCAGCAGCCACACGAAATCGAGTGAGCATGGCCAGTGACCATACACCGTTCAACGTAGCATGGTCAATTCAGGCAATGCCCCTGCTTGCGGAAGGAGAGGTCTACTCATGCTCCGACCTTGGTTTGGCACACGGGCCTGTGTGGAGGCGGGTCGGCTGGACTGCCCGTGGTTACGTCCCCGGACCAGGCGCACCCTGACATACCGCCACCAGTCCCGCCCGGCGATCTCCGGCAGCCACCGCAAGGTGCTTTGAGCGCCAGTCCTGCCGCTGGAGACCAGCGTGGCGATGACGGCCGCCGCCAGTGACCAGGCCGAGACGGCGCCCGGCTGGGTCGTACGGTGGCACCGGGCTGCTGGTGAGCAGGGTTCGTGCAAGCACCCCAAAGCGGACTATGTCGCCATCGGTGCTTGGTGGCGCGCCAGGAGAGCCCGTACGGCGGTGCGGATCGGCTCGCTTGGGGAATCGGGGACGCCGGTGGTGAGAGCGGTGAACAGGATGCCCAGCACGCTCATCTCCAGGAGCATGGCGTCGTCCTGGCTGATGTCGATTCCGGCGGCGCGGCACTGGCGGACGATGAGATCGCTTCGGCCGTGCAGGGCGTCGGTCAGCGTGTGTCGCAGACGGGCGTTTCTGGTGCTCTCCAGGTGCAGTTCGAACAGGGCCAGCGGATGGTGCCGGTCGTCGGTCAGCATCGCGGTCAGAACGGCGACCAGCGCCTCCTCCAGATCGGCGGGCGAGATCGGCCGGACGGTGTAGGCGTCCACACGTTCGCCGAGCCGGCGGGTGATCCGCTCGATGACCCCGTCGAACAGCGCGTCACGGGTGCGGAAGTAGCGCGAGGTGGTGCCGGCCGGTACGGCGGCGGCGGTGTCGACGGCCCGGTGGGTCAGCCCGCGTGACCCCTGCTCGGCCAGCACCGTGATGGCCGCGTCTGCTAGGTGGTCGCGGCGCTGTGGGTTAGGCGGCGGCACGATTTCCTTCCCTGTTGGTGTGGTCGGCCGGGCCACACCATTTCACCAGAGCCGCTTCGATACCGGTGTGATCCCCGGCCCAGGCCACGTAGCCGTCCGGGCGGATCAGCGTCGCCTCGGGCCTGGTGCTCTCAAGAGGCCTGGCGTGCCGTACGCGATTGCGCCAAGGAGTGGGCACGCCCTCATCGGAGAGCAGAACGAAGGTGCCTGCGCGCAGCACCTCATACAGACGACCGGCGTCTGTCGGGCCGTCGGAGGCGCGACGCCCGGCCAGCGGGTGGGCGTCCGGCTCGCCGGGCGGGTAGGCGAACTCCAGGCCGGAAAGCCTTCCGAGGATGCGGCGGCGGCCTGGACCGGTGTGGAGCAGGGGCGCCATGATGCGCCGGCTGATTTCCAGGCGCACTCGTGAGCCGCTGAGTACCAGCCCGGTGAGGTGGTCGGTCATGGCCAGGACGGCGGAGCCGACGGGGTGCCGCTCGGCGTGGTAGGTGTCGAGCAGCCAGGGCGGGGCCCAGCCGTGCAGCGCGGCGGCGAGCTTCCAGCCCAGGTTGATGGCGTCCTGGATGCCGGTGTTCATGCCCTGGCCGCCGATGGGCGAGTTCACATGGGCGGCATCCCCGGTCAGGAAGACCCGCCCTGATCGGTAACTGTGGGCCTGCCTGCGCTCGGCGACGAAGCGGGAGAACCAGCGCGGCTCACTCATCCCGTAGTCGGTGCCGGCGATGCGCCGAAACGCCTCGCGGATCAGGGCGAAGCCCGGGTCGTTCTGCTCTTCACGCAGCCACGCGCCGACCCGGAACCAGCCGTCGCCGAACGGGAGCGTCACCACCACCCCCTGGGTGCCGACCTGCGTGATGGGCGGCGGCTCGGAGGTGGGAATGCGGACGTCGGCCAGCAGCATGGGCAGGCTGTAGGTCGCGCCGGCGAAGCCCACGTCGACCAGGTCGCGGACAGCGCTGTGGGCGCCGTCGGCACCGATGACGTACCTGGCCGCCAGTTCGCCTCCGTCCTCAAGCCTCAGCCGTACGGATTCGGCGTCCTGGCTCAGGCCGACCACGTTGGCGTTGCGGCGGATCTGTACGCCGAG
Organism: Nonomuraea antimicrobica; assembly: GCF_039536965.1. Classification (NCBI taxonomy): domain Bacteria; kingdom Bacillati; phylum Actinomycetota; class Actinomycetes; order Streptosporangiales; family Streptosporangiaceae; genus Nonomuraea; species Nonomuraea antimicrobica. The sequence continues at coordinate 138,344 of NZ_BAAAZP010000101.1, forward strand.
TTCGGCGGCGCGCTGCTGAAGGAGCTTCTCGGTGCCGTTCTGGGGCACGAGCAGCAGCATCGGGTACCGCGTGTCGAGCCGCCCGAAGTCAACCCGTGAGGCGTAGGCGGGATACACCGTCCTGAGCGGGTTGCCTCCCGCGACCAGTTCGTCGCCCACGCCTCGGGCGTCGAGCAGTTCCAGGGCCCGAGCGTGCAGACCGAAAGCCCGCGTGACGTTGGACTCGCTGCCGCGCTTGTCCACGATCGTGCATGAAACGCCCGCCAGTGCGAGCTCGTAGGCGGCCATCAGCCCGGTGGGGCCGGCACCCACGACGACGACGTCGTGCACAGCATCCTCCATTCGCTACATCTGTATCGCTACATATATAGCGCATGGACGATTGAGCGCGCCAACGCCCCGCGCTGTTCGCCAAGAGTTCGCCGCCGTCCTGGCGGCGTGGGTCTACATGGTCGTCCCGCCTGAGACGTCGAGCCGGTGTCCGGTGACGTAGCGGCTTTCGTCGGAGGCCAGGAAGGCGACGGTGTCGGCCACGTCCTGTGGCGTGCCCAGCCGTCCGAGGGGCGTCTGCGACGACAGCCAGGCCAGGGCCTCGCCGACCAGGCGTCCTTGGTGCATGTCGGTGTCGATGACGCCGGGGGCCACGGTGTTGACCGTGATGCCACGGGGCCCGAGCTGCTTGGCCAGCGCGGTGGTGAGGACGTCGAGTGCGGCCTTGGACATGGCGTAGTCGATCGCCCTGGGCATGGCCGCTCCCCTGGTCAGCATGGTGCCCACGGTGACGATCCGCCCGCCGTCGCGCAGCCGTGGCAGGGCGAGCTGGGTGATGAAGAACGGTGCGGTGGTATTGACCGCGAACAGGCGCTCGAAGCTGTCCCGGGTGACGCCGTCGATCTCGGACTGGCCACCGAGGATGCCCGCGTTGTTGACCAGGATGTCCAGCCCGTCGGCGTGGGCGTCGAAGCCGGCCCACAAGGTTTCGGCGTCACCTGGGGCGCCCAGCTCGGCCTGGATGGCGAAGGCCTGTCCGCCGGCTGCTTCGATGGCGGCGACGGTGTCCTTGGCGGCGGCGTGGTTGCTGCCGTAGTGCACGGCGACCTGGGCGCCTTCGCGAGCCAGCCGGGCGGCGATCGCGCGGCCGATGCCCCGGCTCCCGCCGGTCACCAGCGCCGTCTTTCCGGTCAATCTCATCATGATCATGCCTTTCTGTTCATGCGGTGCAGGGGGTGGTGGTCTTGGCGTCGCATAGGACCCGCGTCCACCAGCTCACTTGGTCCAGGGGTTGTGCCAGTCGACGGCGTTCTTCGGGGCGGCTGGGTAGCTGTGGATGTACTCGGGGTCACCACCACGAACGCGTCGGCGGCCGTCGCGGACGCTGCCGGCGATGACGGCCAGCCGTAGCGGGTCAGTGGTCACGGTGTTCTCCTTTCGTGGTGGCGGCATGTCGCAGGGCCGCCAGCAGTGTGGTCTCGGTCTGGGATCCGGTGAGCGGGGGCAGGTTCTCGATGAGGAAGACCGGCACGCCGGTGATGCCGAGGCGGCGTACGTGGTCGAGCCGGGCGCGCACTTCGGCGGGAGGCACGTGGCCGGTGGTGACACCGACCTCGGCGGCCAACTGGGCGAGCGTGGTGGGGTCGCCGATGTGCAGCCCGTCGGTGAAGTGGGCGCGGAAGAGGCGTTCGGCCATGGGCTCGGCCTTGTCCTGGTGCGCGGCGTCGGCGATGAGGCGGTGGGCGTCGAAGGTGCCGGTGGCGATGGCCTTGCCGTACTCGAACCGGAGGCCTTCACGGGCCGCGCGTTCGGCGAAGGTGAGCGCGCTGGCGGCCGCTTGCGGGCCGAAGGTCTGTTCCAGTACCGCGAGGAGCGGCCGCCCGTCGGCCGGGGCGCCCGGGGCGAGCTCGAAGGGGACGAACTCCACGGTCACCCGCACGCCCTCGGTCCTGAGCCGGTCGGCGGCGCGGGCGAAGCGGGCGTAGCCGAGGTAGGAATGCGCGCAGATGACGTCCATCACGAGCTGGGTTTTCACACTCTGTGGCATGGGTGCCCGCCTCACGCGGCCGCGGTGGCGGGCTCGGCCGACGGGGTCCGGTCACGCAAGGGGACCTCGCGGATGAACCAGGCCAGCGTGAAGGCGAGGGCGCCCAGCGCGGCGGCGCCTAGGGCCATGGCATGGATGCCGCTGGAGACGGCGAGCTGAACCGCCTCCCGCGCGGCGGGCGGGAGCTGAATGAGCGCGCCGGGCGTCAGCCGGCCGGAGGCGATCCGGGTGCCGGTTGCCGCGCCGAGGTGGTCGATGAGGGTGTCTTGCAGCCGGGCGGTGTACAGGGCGCCCAGGGCGGCCACGCCCAGTGAGGCGCCCATGGTGTGCCAGAGGGTGACCGAGCCGCTGGCCGCCCCCATGTCGCGCGGCTCGGCGCTGTTGATGGTGATGATCGTGGTGGACTGCATCAGCAGGCCCACACCAAGGCCACCGATCAGCGTGAGACCGGAGGCGAGCGCCAGGTTGATGCCAGGCCGCAGCATGAGGAGCGCGAGCATGCCGACCGCCACGGTGGCGCCGCCGAGGATCGGGTAGATCCGGTAGCGGCCGTTGCGGCTGATGAGCCGGCCGGTCCCGATCAGTACGGCGACCATGCCCAGCATCGCGGGCAGGATCAGCAGGCCGCTGACGATCGGCGAGGCGCCATGGACCAGTTGCAGGTACTGGGGCAGGAAGGTGGCCGCCACCACCATGCCGACGCCGCCCAGGAAGCGGATGACCTGAGCGAGGGTGAAGTTGCGGTCGGCGAACAGGCGCAGCGGGACGATCGGCTCGGCCGCGCGCCGTTCCACGAACAGCAGGGCGGCCAGCGCCGCCGGCCCGACCAGGATCAAGGCGAGGATCGGAATCGAACCCCAGGCGTACTGGGTGCCGCCCCAACTGGCGACCAGACTGAGCGCCACCAGCGCCACCGTCAGCAGCAGCGCCCCGAGGTAGTCGATCCGCGCCCTGACCCGGCGCCGCTCCAGCCGCACGGCGGCACCGATGAGCAGCAGGGCGACCGTGCCGATGGGGAGATTGACGAAGAACGCCCACCGCCAGCCCAACTGCTCGGCGAACAGGCCACCGAGCAACGGCCCGGCGATGAAGGCGATCGGCATCATGACCCCGAACAGCCCCATGAGCCTGCCGCTGTGCCGGGGCGGCACCAGCTCGCCGATCAGCGCCAGAGCCCCGGTCATCAGGCCACCCGCGCCCAGCCCTTGCACCATCCGGAAGCCGACGAGCTGGATCATGTCCTGCGCCATCCCCGACAGCCCGGACCCCAGCAGGAAGACCACGATCGCGGCCATGTAGACCGCCTTGCGGCCGTACAGGTCGCCGAGTTTTCCCCAGATCGGCGTCGAGGCGGCCATGCAGATCAGATAGGCCGTCGCCACCCAGGAGAAGTACTCCAGCCCACCGAGATCTTTCACGATCGCCGGCAACGCGGGCCCGAGCATCATGCCGTCCAACGAGGCTGTGATCATGCCCAGCATCACTCCGATCACGCCCACACGAAGAGATCGATCCACACGTCCCCCATTTCGCGTACCTTGTACGTGAAATGGACCATAACCATTCAGGTACCATGTACGCAAATGGAGGGAAGGGGTTCGCGTGGCCGACGAGGGAGCGACCAGCATCTGGATGCAGCCGGAGGAGCACGAGCGCTCCGGCCCGGGACGGCGCCCCGGCTACACCCGCGAGCAGATCACCCGAACGGCCGTCCAGATCGCCGACGCCGAAGGAGTGGAGGCCGCGACCATGCGCCGGATCGCGGGCGAACTGGGCACCGGCGCCATGTCGCTCTACCGCTACGTACCCCGGCGCGACGACCTTTTCGACCTCATGATCGACCTGGCGATGAGCGAGATCGAGCTCCCCGACGGCCCGTCCGGTGACTGGCGCTCCGACCTGACGCTGCTGGCCCGGCAGATCCGCGCCGCGGGCCTACGCCATCCCTGGCTGATCGCGCTGCTCACCAGCCGGCCCACCCTGGGCCCCAACCTGCTGCGCGTGCACGAGTTCGCGCTCGGCACCTTCACCGGGACCGGGCTCGACATCGACGACACCACCGGCTTCGTCGGCATGCTGAACGACTACGTGAACAGCGCGATCCGCCGCGAGATCGGCTGGCTGGAGGAGGCCCGCCGCACCGGCCTGGACCCCGAGCGCTGGAAGCGGGACTACATGGGACCGTACGTCCGCCAGGTCGTCGAAACCGGCGCCTTCCCCCTGTTCAACCGATCGGTTCTCGACTCCCGCACCGGCCACCTCACCCCCGAGGAACGCTTCCGGCACGGACTCGATCGCATCCTCGACGCCATCGCCGCACTCATCCCATCGCTCTGTCCTCGTTGAGCAGGAATCCCGCGAAGGAGCAGCGCACACTCACCAGCGGCTGCCAGGCACCGAGTCTGCCCGAACAGCAGACCCGGTAGCTCCCTCCCATCAGGCGGCGGTCCTGTCGGCGGTGTCGAGGTAAGCTCGCGAGGTCGTCGCGACCGTGGCCGATCTGCGATCCGCCCGTACCCGGCGCTACGTCCGGGAGTTCATGAGCCAGCTCACGCGCTACCAGAATGACCCGCTCGCGCAGAACTTCAAGACCTACGCCGAGGCTCGACTTGTGCGGGCGCGTTCGGAGATCGTCCCGGCGAGATAGTCGTTCAGACGCTCCAGGATTAGATGCGGACCATCCACCAGCGCCGCCGAGACCTTGACCGCCCTGACCCTCGCTTTCCCTGAAAGTGAACGGATTGGAGTGCAACGCCTTCAAACTTGACTTCGTCGCAAACCTTTAATGACAACTGCGGAAAACTGTAGTCCGTATCCCTATCTCTGCATAGCGTTGCAGTTTGCAACTACAGTGCCCGTACACAAAAGTCAAGAGTTGACGTCGTCGATCATGACTGAAACTTTTGACAATGCCGATAGACGAGAATTTAGCTCATCCAGCTCGCGACACCCGATCGGCTTCATCCACTCCCGTCAACGGCCCCCTAACGGGGGAAGCGTTGGCTGCGTCGAAGATCATGGCTGAACAAGCGCCGCTGCTGAAGGCGGCCGACGTTATCCAGTTCGCCGCATACAAACAGGACCCGGATGGCTTCGCTGGACTGCAGATAGCCGACGAAAAGGTCCTTCTCTGGTGGAGCGGCGACGTCCCGGCGCCCTTTAAGTCGACAGTTGAGCAGGCTCGTACAATCGCACCAGTCGAGATCCAGAACTCCGCACACTCCGAAAAGCAGCTTACCGCCGCAGCGGATCAACTTGAGGCTGCCGTAGGGCTGCGAGCAGGTGGACCGGCGCACACGATACTGATCTCCGCCATTGGGTCGGGGGTACGAGTACTCACGACTCCAGGCTCACGGATCAACGGACTCCGTACTCCCGATGTGGGAGTCCCAGTGGAGTTCAAAGAGGCACCACCGGCCCAGACGATGAGTCGGTGCAACGACGCGAGTCCTTGGCCGGGAGGAATCGGCTACCGAAACAGCTCGCGCTCTCTAACGGGAGGCCCATGTGTGGACAACGCTTCAGAGACACACACATGCTCAGCGGGCTACGGCGTAAAGAACTCCGCCGGAACGACATATCTCTTGACCGCCAGGCACTGCGGCATGGTCGGTGATGTCATGAAGGACTCCACCGGCGAAACAATCGGCACGGCATCCGTGGGCAACAGATCCCAGGACGTGATGCTGATCCGGGCAACGATTCGCCCATATGTATGGGACGGCGGTTCAACGTCCGCAAGCCTTCGCGCGGTAGCGAGCTACGGAAACGCGCCGGTCGGCACCTCTCTGTGCGCGTCGGGCGCCCGGACGGGGACGACCTGTAGCTACACCGTGACCGAGTGGCGAGCCCACTTCTTGACTGGCGGGATCACGATGGTACGTCCGTGCAGAGCACGGGCCTTACGCTGGCGGAAAAGGGCTGCTCTCCAGGAAACACTGTAGCTTCCGGAGACAGCGGCGGTGCAGTCTTCCACTACAACAGCGATCGCACTACTTCGGCACGTGGAATAGGGAACGCCACGCAAGACTTGGATGGCGACGGCTGCACTGACTCCATGTATCTTATGGACTGGGGACGAATGAATCAGGCGTCCGGGTTCGAAACAATCACTCCTGTGTATCCGTGACCAACTAGGCACGCCAGGAGCATGAAGTCGGATGTCCGAGCCTTGCCTCGAACATCCGACTTTATCCGTGCTCGACGAAGAAACGGAGGGATCAGTTGAGATTCTGCAACCAACCAAGGACACCATGCGTGCAAGTGGCATGAGAAGGACCATTTCTGCGATGGTGAGCGCACTCGGGTTACTCTCAGCATGCGCTCCGTCTGTATCGTCGTCAGTATCGCCCTCACCCGAGTGCCCAAGTAGCTGGGGAGGGAAGGATCCAGGAGACTGGGTGCCTTCCATTGGATCGGGAACCCCCGAACTACTGGTGCCGGGCACCCCTCAACAGGCGGATATTTGTATCTACGATACGAAAGGGCTTCGAGGTGCCGCACCGCGCCGGCTGATCGACGGTCTCGAACAAATGGCCACAGATCTCAATCATCTTCCCGTCGTCGCCGCTTCACCATCCTGGCGAGCCTGCACCATGATCGGTTCCACACCGCACAGCTACCTCATCCGCTTGCGTTACAGCAACGGCAGTGTGTCATGGGTCGGAACCGCATATGACGTCAATCAATGTGTGGTAACCACGAATGGCGCATTCCGCACGAAGTCTTACGTCGGAGACGCGGTGAGTGCGGCCTACAATGCAGGGCGCTGGTCATCTCTCAACCCAGTAAACCAGTGCGATCCAGGGCGAGGAAGAGTTGGCCAAGACAAGCAGATGGTGCCCAAGGATGCGATAGGGCTAACCGTTTGCAACTTCAGTGCCACAGCTCCACAAAAGAGGGCGTACGGCAAGGACGTTGCGCGAGAGATATCAGCCAAGATTACGGCACAGCCAACGAGAATAGATGAGGGGTCTTGCCCAATAAAAGCGACGCAGTCCCTACTTCTTGTCTTCAGGTACGCTCAAGGGCCTCCTGCTGCAGTAACGCTCTGGAAGAAGGGGTGCGGCATGGACAACAGATTTCTGAGAAGCAACGTGCCACCAACTCTTTCGGCTGAATTGTCCGGCCTGTTGAACTAATCGTCGGAAGTCGGCCAACATCCGCAATGGCTAATGTGGTGCGTACTCGGAACTCATCGACTCTTCCATGTCCCCCGGTACGCTGAAGACTTAGAAGGGACGCCAGTCCCTAGGCAGGATGTCTTGTCGCAGCGATGCCATGCGACGGTCGAACTCTGCACGGATGTCGGGACCGTGGTCGACGCTGCGTCATCATGGCCTGTCCGGACGTCCAGCCGCCATCCACCGTGAGGTCCGCACCGGTCATACGAGGCCGCGTCCGAGATGAGAAAGGACACTGCCTCGCCGATCTCCTCCGGAACGCCGATCCGGCCCAGCGGGGCCGGCGGGAAGTTGCCTTCCCCCAACGGCGCGTTACGCTCCATGGTCATCGGGGGGTAGATCACGCCCGGGTCCACGGTTGACTTTTAGCACCCGTTCGAACTGCTCCAGCGTCTCGCTCTCGAGAGGTGCCCTCGCGGCGATCCCGACGTTGTTGACCAGGCCGTCCACCCGGCCGTAGCACTCGACGGTGGCCTCCACCACGCTCTTCCAGTCATCCTCGCTGGTCACGTCGTGTCAGAGGCGGTCTTCGTACCCTGTTCGTCGAGCAGGTCGGTGACCACCACCTTGGCTCCGTCCCGAGCCATGCGGGCGGCCACGGCCGCACCGATCCCGCGGGCGCCACCCGTCACGATCACTACCTTGTCCTGCAGACCAGACATGCTCGTCCCTTCCTGTTGTTCGTCGATTCGTTGAGCCGAGAACTTCCAGATCATCGAGGCGGGTGCCTGCTCTTCGCTTACCCGATGTCGAGCGCCCCGCTGGGGCACAGCCGGACGGCCTCCGCCGCGGCCTCGCGCAGTTCCTCGGAGGGCTCCGATAGGAGTACAGCGACCAGTCCGTCGTCGTCCCCCTGGTCGAAGACCCCCGGCGCGGTGAGCGCGCACATGCCGGCGCTGATACAGACGGTGGTGTCGGCGGTGATCCGCATGCTCCACCTACCAGGTGACGGGCAGCGCGTGGATGCCGTACGCGAGGTTGCCGTGCTTGTAGGGCAGCTCGTCCACCGGCACGGCGACCCGCAGGGTGGGGATGCGCCTGAACAGGGTGGAGAACACGATCTCCAGCTCGACCCTGGCGAGGTTCTGCCCCAGGCACTGGTGCACGCCGTAGCCGAAGGCGACGTGGTGCCGGTTGCCGCGGTGAACGTCGAGCCGCTCGGGCTCCGGGAACACTCCGGGGTCCCAGTCGGCCGCGGCCAGCAGGGCGATGACTCCCTCGCCCGCGCGGATCCGGGTGCCGCTGAGCTCGGTGTCCTCGGCCGCGATCCGGGCGGTGACGAGGTCGGCGATGCTGAGGTAGCGCAGCAGCTCTTCGATGGTGTCGGGGAGCAGCTCGGGGTTCTCCTGAAGGGCGGCGAGTTGGTCGGGGTGCTCCAGCAGCGCCACGGTGCCCAGCGAGATCATGTTCGCCGTGGTCTCGTGGCCCGCGTTGAGCAGCATCAGGCACATCATGAGCAGTTCATCCCGGCGCAGCTCGCCGGCGGGCTCCAACTGCTCGGTGACCAGCTTGCTCAGCAGGTCGTCGCCGGGCTCCTGCTGCTTGCGGGTGATCAGGCCGTCCATATAGGCGCGCAGCTCACCCAACGCGGTCGCGAACTGCTCCGCGGTGCTCTCCCCTGACACGCCGACCTTGCTCCTGCTCTGGAAGAACTCGTGGTCATCGTAGGGCACACCGAGCAGCTGGCAGATCACCAGTGAGGACACGGGGAGCGCGAACGCCTCGACCAGGTCCACCGGCGGGGTCGTGGCGAGCATGTCGTCGAGCAGCCCGTTCACCGTGGCCTGGATGCCGGGCCGCATCGTCTTGATGCGTTTGAGGGTGAACTCCTGGATGAGCATGCGCCGGTAGAAGCTGTGCTGTGGCGGGTCCATCCGGATGAACGGCGGGCGCTGCAGGACCTGCGCCTGCCCCTGCAGGAGCGCGGGGAAGCCGGGGCGGGTGCCGTCGGCGCTGAACACCGGGCTGCTCAGCACGGTCCGGACATCCTCATACCGGGTCACCAGCCAGGCGGTGCCGCCGGTGGGCAGCCGCGCCTTGGAGACGGGTTCCTCGGCGCGCAGCCGCTCGTACTCCGGCGGTGGGGCGAACGGGCACTGCCGCTGGAGCGGGAAGCTCCGGCTGTCAGGAGCCGTGGTCCGGGACATCAGCATCTCCCTAAATGGAGGATAATCCTTCGTTTGCTGTGGACGGTAAGCTAGCACAATCGAAGGGATTCCCTCCACATCAACGAGATAGGTGCCGGTTGTCCGAGAACACGGCCCGACTGCGGGCGGACGCCCGTCGCAATCGCGAGCAGATCATCGCCACGGCCCGCGAGGTCTTCCTCGAGCAGGGCATCCACGCGCCGTTGGAGGAGGTCGCCCGCCGCGCCGGCGTCGGCATCGCCACGCTCTACCGCCGGTTCCCCGACCGCCACACGCTCGTCCAGCAGGTCGCCCTGGACAGCCTGACCCTGGTCGGCGAGGAACTGGCCCACGCCACCGCCACGCACCCCGACGCCTGGGGCGCTCTCGTTCAGCTCATACGCCGCCTGGTGGAGTTGCGGCTCAGCGTCATCATGCCGGTGCTGCTCCCCGGCCTGGAGGAGGACGCGCGCGGCGAGGGAGGAGCGCTGAAGGCGCGACGCAACCAGCTTTTCGAGCAGATGCAGCAGCTCACCCGCACCGCCCAGCAGGAGGGGCAGCTCCGCCGAGGCATCAACCCCATCGACATCTGGCTCGGCGTCATCAAGCTGTCCCGCCCGCTGCCCGTCATCGGTGCCGAGCTGAACGGGCTGATCATCGACCAGCAGTTGGAGCTGTTCCTCGGCAGCCTCCACGCCACGGCGCTGGACGCCTCCGAGCCGCTGCGCCGGCAGCCGCTGACCCTCGACGAACTGGACCGCCACCTCAAGATGGCGGAGTAGCCCTGTATGTGAAGGACACATCTCGCCCCGATCCGTGGGACCTCGACGTCGACGCCAGGGAGCTCAAGGTCACCCTGTGGTACCCGACCAAGCAGAGGGACGGGCAGCGGGCGCCGTACATGACGCCGCACCCACGGGGCGAACAGCGACAGCAGGCAGCGGGGCCGGCGACCAGGCCGCCGCAGAGTCGTCTGGCGACGTCAGAGGGTCGCCAGACCCAGCTTGCGTTCCCGCTGGCGCGGGCGTGGACCGCTGCCTGCCCGCCCACCTGTCGGTCTCCGCGGATGAATTCGGGTTGCGGTGAGGCTGGTGGGCTTGGTGGGGTATCTGCATGGACGGCGCCACCGAGCAGGTGCGATGGGCGAGAACCGGAAGAGACCGTAAGATCACGCGACCACCGGCTCAATGGCAGAGGCTGGCGGTGCTCGGGGCTCTGATGCTGGCCGCCCTCACGTTCAACACTGCGGAAAACCTGCCGGTCGGCCTCCTGGAGCTCATCTCCGAAGACCTCAGGGTGTCCCTGTCGGCGGTCGGTCTCCTGGTCACCGGTTACGGCGTGACGGTGGCCATCGCATCCGTGCCGATTGCCCAGGTCGTCCGGGCCGTACCCCGTCGCCATGTGCTCACGGGACTGCTGGCCGTGCTCGTGGTGTCCAGCCTCGTCGCGGCGCTGGCCACCTCCTACTGGCTGCTCCTCGTGGCGCGGCTGCTGACCGCGCTCGCCCAGGCTCTGTTCTGGGCCGTGATGGGACCGGTCGCGGTGGGCCTGTTCGCGCCCGAGGTCCGGGGGCGGGTGGTCGGGGCGCTGTCCGTCGCCGGTTCGCTCGCTCTCGTACTCGGCGTTCCCGCTGGGACCTGGCTGGGCCAGCAGAGCAACTGGCAGGTGCCCATCGCCCTGCTGGCGGTTCTGGGGCTTGTCTCTCTGACGACGATCGCCGTCCTGCTGCCGACTTCGCGCCCGGAAGAGGAGCCCGCCGCCTACGCGACCAGTCCCGACGTACGACGATTCGGGACGGTGCTGGCGGCCGGAGCGTTGTCCGCAGCCGGGGCGTTCACGGGATACACCTACATCATGACGTTCCTGGGAGACGTGAGCGGGTTCTCCCCGGGCACGGTCAGCGTCCTGTTCGTGGGTTTCGGTGTCGCGTTTCTGGCCGGGGTGAGCATCACTGGGGCGTTTCTGGACCGTTTTCCGCTGTCCGCGCTGGCTACCGCCGTGGCGACGCAGGCGGTGGGTATGCTCGGCCTGTACGCACTCGGCGCTCATCCGGTGGCGGCGGTGGTGTTTCTGATGCTGATGGGCGGTGCACTCGGGCCGGTGTTCATGACCACGCAGAACGCCATGCTGCACTGCGCGCCGGGCCGCACGGACATCGCCCTGGCGGCGAACTCCGGCGCCTACAACGCCGGCATCGCGGCGGGTGCCGCGCTTGGGGCACTGGTCCTGCCGCTCGCCGGGGCACGGGGCACCTTCCTCGCCGGCGGGCTGCTGACCGTCGGGGCCTGCGCAGCCCTCCTCGGCGGCCGGCTACTACGTGGGCACCGTCACGCAGAACGCTCAACACGCCGATGAGGAACGCCGACTCGTAGCCGCCGGTAGCTCAGACCACTCAGCGCGACGGCCGGCCGGCAGGTGCCGCATTCCACGCTGTCCACGAAGGTGGAATCGACGTGGACGTTCCGCTCGGCGAGCACCGCCAAGCGGGAAGCGCTCCCCCTCACGGCGGTCCGCTTCGCCCCACAAGGGCTGGACGAGTACAACCGCGCCAAGCCTGGATCGTCCACCCGGCTGCCGTTCTGGATCGAACGCAATCCCGGTGCTCCGGCGGCAGCCGTGAAGCCCATCCACCTGCAGATGTCCGTCGATGACGGAGCGACCTGGCGCGACGTCCGGGTCAGAGCCAAGAGCTCGGGCTGGACGGCGCAGATGACCAACCCGCACACAGCAGGCTTCGTGTCCCTGCGCGCCACATCGACCGACACCGCGGGCAACAGCGTCAGCCAGACCATCCACCGCGCCTGCGCGGTCGGATAGCCCTCCCCAAGGGGCGGTTTCTCCAAAGGCGTGAGCCTGATTCGCCGCAGTGAAGCCGCCCCTGCTTCGCCGGCATCCAACTCCAGGACCGCGGTGCCGGGTGGGCTGCTCAGAGCCCCGGCCATGAGCAACATTCTGCGCATCGGGGGTACATTGGCGGGATGAACGCGGCCGAACCCGACCTGGCCGCGCTCTCCCACGTCAGCGCCAAGAGGTCACCCGGCGTGGCCCCAGCGCCGACAGCCTCGCGATCCCGCTGGGATCGGCCCCGGCCACCCGCCAGGCGCAGCCACGGTCGTGGAGCCTGGCGGCAGGCGAACGCCACGACGCCCGGCCCGACACCACCCGGTGCCACGCGATCGTGTTCGTCACCGCGGGCCGACTGCGCATCGACCAGCACGACGGCCACTCCGACCTTGACCGAGGGTTCGTCCGCGTCGCCGTCGACTGATCAACCGCCGTCCACAGTCCTGGGAAAACCACTGATGAAGGTCACCACCACTACTCTCGAAATGCTGAGCGCCCCCGTAGGGGCCCCGCGCGCGTTGCCCGACGAAGTGCGCCTGGACCGTGCCCCCGCTGTCACACCCGAGTACGCCCGATTCCTCTACGGCCTGGTCGGAGGGCCGTGGCACTGGACCGACCGGTTGGGCTGGTCGCGCCGGCAGTGGGCCGAGGAACTGGCGGTCCAGGGCACGGAGTTCTGGATCCTGTACGGCGGCGGCCTGCCCTTGGGGTACGTGCACCTCCACCCCACCCAGGAGGAAGACGGGACCCACGTGGAGATCCGCTACTTCGGTCTGACCGAGCAGGCCATCGGCCGCGGCCTGGGCGGGCGGTTGCTCGAACACGGCATCCGCGCGGCGTGGTCGCTCCCTGAGCGGTTCGACCTCGCCGACGTCACCCGCGTGTGGGTGCACACCTGCACTCTCGACGGTCCGGCTGCTCTGGCCAACTACCAGGGCCGCGGACTGAGGGTCTGCGGTGTCGAGGAGACCGACGAATCGGTTGCCGATCGGCCGCTGGGTTCTTGGGCCTCCACTGGAGGGCCGGCCGAAGCAGCGTAGCTGGGGGTTTACCAGCAGCGGCCCTCGACCACCATCCTCAGACCGAGGGCGACCAAGGTCGTCCCGCTGACGGCGGCCAACGCGAGATACAAAACGATCTCTACGGCCACCTGGAACAACGCCAAGAGTGCGGTCGTGACCAGCAGTGGCTGGTCGGTGGGCAGGAACTGCGGATAGAGCGCGATCATGAAGGCAGCGGCCTTGGGTTGGCCAGCATCACCACCGCCCCTTCTCCAAAGGCCTTCCACCAGGTCCGCGGTGAGGCGGGGTGCAGGTCATGTTCAGTTCGCCGCACTGGAGGTGGGCCTGCTCGCGCGGACCGGCCAGGCACGACTGGACATCCTGGTCAACAACGCCGCCATCACCGCCGACTCGATCGAGACGATCACCCCGGAGGCGTTCGACCACCTGGTCGCGGTCAACACCAAGGCGCCGTTGTTCATCATCCAGCGGGTCCTGCCGCTGCTGAACGACGGCGGCCGCATCATCAACCTGTCGACCGCGGCGACCAGGATCGCGATGCCCGAGCAGCCGTACGCGATGGGCAAGGCCGCCATCGAGGTGCTCAGCCGCTCCCTCGCCCAGGTGGTCGGCGGGCGGGGCATCACGGTCAACGCCCTGGCGCCCGGCCCGACGGTCACCGACATGAACCCGTGGATGCTCGACAACCCCGAGGTCCAGCAGATGAGGGGCAGCGGTAACGCGATCCCCCGGGGCCGGGCTGGTTCCCTTGCCGAGTAGTCACAGAAGTAGCAATGTGTAACATTTCAAGTACGACAGGTAACGGGCGGTTGCGGGGGACATCGGTGAGCAAGGTGCAGGCGACGCGAGAGACTGGCACTTCGAGATTGGCTCCTCGTGGCGCTCTCCTTCTCCACAGGCATCTACGAGGCGATCTGCTTTCTCAGCTTTGGAAAGGTGTTCACGGCGGTCCAGACAGGAAACCTCGTGTTCCTCGGGATCGCCGTCGCGGGCACCGGCCCACCGGCGGGCCCGAATCCCCCGGGCGTGGTCATCTCCCTGGTCGCGTTCGCCGCAGGCGCCGCGCTGGCGATACCCATCCTGAGGGCGTCCGGGCCTGGAGTGTGCACCGATGAGGATCGCCGCCTGTGGCCACCCCGCGTGTCGGTCGCCCTCGCCGTCGGGCTGGTCCCGCAGATCATCTTCCTCGCCGTGTGGATGACGACCTCGTGGTCCGCCGTCGCGATCTACATCATGATCGCCGCGGGCGCGATGTCCATGGGCATGAGAATGAACGCCATCCGCTCGCTGCACGTGCTGGCTTGTCAACGACAGCCTTCACTGCCACCTACATCGCCATGGTGAGCGGTTCCGTCACCCTGACGCTCGGGCCGTCACCGGCGCGGGGCCTGATCGGGGGCTGCGCGGGCATGACTCTCGGCGCCTTGCTCGGAGACTGGTTGCTCAGCCACGCGCATCCTTATGCGCCGCTCGTGCCCTTGCTGGTGGTGGCGCTCGTCATCGTGATCGCCTGGGTATGGCTCGGGAGGCCACGCGGCATCGTCGAGCGCGAGGAAGGGTGAGACCGCGACCGGGCGCGGAACCGAGGCCAAAGGCGCTGGAGGCTCCATCCGATGTTTGCCGGGCGCGCTATCTGATCCGTGATCGGGATGGGAAGTACCCCGCCCCCTGGACGAGGTCCTCGCCGAAGCCGGCATCAAGACCGTACTCACGAGTGACACCGAACGCCTCAGCGCACCCATCCGGTGCGAGGCCACGGGTGCGGTAATGGCACCGACACGGTCACCTGCCCCGCCGGGCACACCGTCCCGCTCGCCGCCCCCGCAGGCCGTCACCGGCAACGCCGCGCCACCTTCACCGGCCTGTGCGCCGCCTGCCCCCGCACAATCGCTGCCCCACCGCCAAGACCGGCCGCGTGGTGACCATCCGCCCACACCACGATCTGCAAGCCCCCGCTCGCCGCCAAGCCACCACCGACCCCAACGGCCGGTACGTGTGCTCTGGCGCGTCGGGGAGGCGCACGCCCCCACGTCCTCGTCGCGTTAGATGGGCCTCAGCGCGCGGACCTCGTCCGCACGCCGGAGAATTCGAAGTCAAAGACCCTGTTGTTGACCTGAAGCCCGTCGACGGCGCCGACGAACGGGTTGTCCCTGCCCTTCGAGAACCCCAGGCTGAGGCTGACGACCGCGTTCGGCAGCCGGGTCTTGAGGTCGGCGAACGAGCACGGCGTGGCCTGGGTACAGCCGATGGCGGGCCCCGTGGCGCCTGTCGCGTACCACCTGCTTCCGGTCGCGGACGCATCGTACTGCTGCCAGACGTTGGGAGTGCGAGTCGCGGGAGCGGACGGGCTGGTAGAGGAGTCGGGCACGTAGACGAGGCTCGTGTACTCGGCGGTGCCCACGTTGGGATCGGCCTCGATGGTAATGGTCGGCAGGCTGACCCCGGCCAGGGAGTCGACACCCGCGAACACCCAGTACCTCAACGTGCCGATGGAGGAGAGCCGATCATCCGCGAAGATCGTCTCGTTACCGAACGCGATCTTGTCGTTGCCGCTGCCGACGATGACGCCGAGGCTGCCCTGGCCGTAGGGCGGCGCCTCGGTGGCCGCGAACGCGGTGCCCGTGCGCCCGTAGGGACCCTCCCGCAGAACCGCGTTCGGCCCGCCCAGGGTGTTACGGCCGATGATGCCCCACCGGCTGCCGGAGGCGAGGCCCGGCAAGGCCGCGTGGCCCGCCGCGGTGCCGGAATCGGCCCTTACCGACTCCGCGTCGCCGTACGCCGACAGGGGGGCGGCTATCAGCGTGGCCGCGCCCGTGATGATGAGGCCCGACAGCCGACCTGCCAGCAGTTTGAATGTGCTCATGAATCCCCCATAAAGGAAAGTGCTAATAAGGTCGCGCATATCGGACATATGATTGTTGGGTCCGATGGAGATCGCGGCCCATGTCATATCCTGCGAGAAAGTCGACTAAGCGCGATGAACGCCGATTTGGTGAGGACCTTAATCGCGCGGGCCGCCGGTGAGCATGGCAGGCCAAGTCGTCAGCGGAGGGTGCCACCATCGTGTCCCGCTCGGAAACCCGGTTTCGTGCTGTACTGGGATTTTGCTGCGCGCTCGGAACGGCTGCTGCGACCATCCCAAGGTGTTGTCATCGCTTGTCTACCGGTTGATGAGGGGCTTGTTCGACCTGCTGACGGTACTGGTCCGCGCTGATCTGTCGAAGGACGTTGAGCTGCTGGTGCTCCGTCATGAGAACGAGATGCTCCGCCGTCAGCTCGGCGGCCGGCCTCGGTGAGGTCACGCCGACCGGCTCTGGCTGGCGGCGTTGTCGCGGCTGGTCCACCGCCGCCGGTGGGCGGAGGTGTTCCCGGTCACCCCGGCGACGATCCTGCGTTGGCATCGTAGCCTCGTGGCGCGTAAGTGGACCTCCACGAACAGGAGGCGCCCGGGACGGCCAGGCACCCGCCCGCCGGTCAAGGCACTGATTACTCGGATGGCGCGGGAGAACCCCGACCTGGGGACATCGGAGAATTCAAGGGGAATTGGCTCGCCTTGGATACTCGATCGCGGCCTCCACGGTGTGGGAGATCCTGCACACAGTCGGCATCGATCCGGCGCCCCGCCGGGCGGGGCCGACCTGGCGGCAGTTCCTGACCGCTCAAGCCCACGCGATCATCGCGTGTGACTTCCTGGTGGTCGAGACGATGCTGCTCAAACGGCTGTATGTGCTGGTCTTCATCGAGCGCAGCACCCGGAGACTGCACCTGGCCGGAGTGAGCGCGCACCCGCCCGGGGGCATGGACGATGCAGCAGGCCCGCAACCTGGCCATGGATCTGGGCGATCGCATCGCCGGGCTGCGGTTCCTGATCCACGATCGAGACCCGCTCTTCACCTCCGCCTTCCGGGAGGTCTTCACAGCTGAAGGGCTGCAGGTCATCACCACACTGCTGCGGACTCCGAGAATGAACGCCATCTGCGAGCGCGTCATCGGCACCCTACACCGCGAACTCCTGGACCGGATCCTGATCCTTGATGAACGCCATCTGGCACTCGTGCTCAAGGAGTATCTGATCCATTACAACGGGCACAGGCCGCACCAATCGCGGTACCAGCGTCCCCCGAACGTCGCAACGCAACCCGCCCGGCACCTGACCGAACTCAACAACCTGCGATCCATCCGCCGAAAACCCGTCGTCACCGGCATGATCAGCGAATACCTACACGCCGCTTAACCGCAGCTCAGGCCACGTAACTCAATATTCGAGCGGCACAGGCCTTGAGGTGTCAGGGCGGTCAGTGACGTGCACATATCGGCCTTTCCTCGGACAAAATGGTAGAGCTCCTATCGCGGTTTGCCCGTGGCCTTCTCCTCGGCCTCGAGTTCGCGCGCCTTGTTGTCGAGCTTCCTGGCGTACGCCTCAATGTCGTCGCCGAGCGCGGTCAGGTCTTTGGTTGCGCCCATCAGTACTTTGTGGAACTCGGTCGCCGCGGGACCCTTCCAGTACTGCTGGAAGGGGAAGGTCATCCGCACTCCGTTGACCGGGCGGACCAAGTGGCCCGGGATGGCGCGCAGTGCGGCGGCGGCTTGCCGTAGCTTCTCGCTGTCTTTCATCGCATTTCCCCTCTGGTCGCCATGAATGATGGCAAACTGTGGGGATCTTTGTCAGCCGAGGAGTGAGCCGGTTGGGCGACGGGCGGATCATCGATCCGGAAAAGGTGCTGGCCATGGGTAAGGCCGCGGCCAAGGCCGCGATGGAGGTCGACCAGTGGGCCAGGCAGGCCGACGGCACCATCGCGAGCGTCCGGCACCTGGTCAAGGACGCGCCGGAAGTGCGCAGCAGGTCCAGGAAGGCCACAGGGCCGCTGACCCAGCAGGGCGGCGTGGCGGCGGGCAAAGCGATCAAGTACGTCGACGACCAGCGGGCCATCGACGAGCTGCGTACGTGGAAGTTCTGGATGCCGCAGCTGTCGAACGTCACCGACCCCAACCTGATCAAGGTCATCACATCTGACGAGTTCGGCTCCGTCCCCATCGGCGTCTCGGGCTACCTCCTTGAGAAGTTCAATCTTGGCGCCAGCGTGGCCGGGCCGAAGGGCCCGAACGCACAGATGCCCTTCGTCCCCCGCATGGACCACATCCCCACGCCCGGCCGGCCCGGGCTGAGCCTGATCTACCGCTCGGACTGGGCACCCATGATCGACAGGTCCGGCTGGTCGACGCAGGGCAACGCCAACTGGTCGCCGATCAGGTACCAGCGGCTCCCCAGCGGGTTGATGGTGCCCGCGGGCTCTGCTCCCGACCCGCGGCTCGCCTCCCGGCCACCGGGCTCGATGCCCCTGCCAAGGGGGTGGTCGAACCATCCCGGCCGCGGCATCGTGCCCAACCCCAACGTTCCCGTGTTCCGTACCAACGGCTGGCTGAAGACCGGCGGGAACGTGATGAAGTGGGGAGGGGCCGGGCTCACCGTCTACGGGGCCGGCTACAACCAGTGGCAGCAGGACAAGGCGTACCACCCCGAGATGAGCCGCAATGAACGCCTCGGCCGCGCCGCCGGGAACGCCGCCGTCGAGGGCGGGCCAGCCGCCGCGGGTGCGTTGGCGGCCGGTTGGGCCGGCGCAAAGGCCGGGGCCATGGGCGGTGCGTACGTGGGCGCGTTCTTCGGTCCCTGGGGCGCGACGATCGGTGGGGTCGTCGGCGGCTTGGGCGGAGGCATTGGCGCCGGGTTCGTCGGTAGCAAGGCGGGCGCCGCGACCGGCCGCTGGCTGAAGAAGCTGTTTTGATGGGAGCCATCGACGTGAAGACCGTGGAGGACTGGCAGGCCGCCAGTCCATGGCAGATCTACCACGACCAGGAAACCGGCGCGTCCCTGCCGGTGCCGCCCGGCTGGGAGGGCCTGCTCTACCCGGAGGTCAGGATCGCGCTCCGGCAGCCCGGCTCGGGCCCGGGTTTCCGTCCCAACGTGACGCTCACCGTGGAGCGCCCGCCCAAGGAGCTGTCGGAACTGCCCGACTACAGCCAGGCGCTGCTGCAGGCCATGGCGCTCACGCTGACCGACCTAACGGTGATCTCGATCGATCAGTACGAACGCTGGGGCGTCGAAGGGCGGCGGGTGCTCAGCGCCTACCGGAGCGGCATCTACGCGCTGGCCTTGGAGCAGTACTGGTTTCTCAAGGACGACCTGGTCACCTCCATGTCCGGCACCTGCGCCGTCGAGCAGCACGACGAGCTGGCGGAGACATTCGAGTACATTGTGGCGGGCACCGGGCTGGCGTCGAGGCTCCCCGATGAGTGACAACGCCCAGGTGAGACTCACCGACGCGGGGCTGCGGATGCTGATGGCCGCTGACCAGGACCCGTACCAGCGGAATGAGGTCGACCCTGAGCAGTTCGACCGGCTGGTGGGCGCCGGGCTGCTGGACGAGCGCGGCAGGGCGCTGCCGAAGGCGCAACCGGCGCTGGAGGCCATGCGCGAGCCTGTGGCCAGGCTGGCGATCGAGGCCGCCGTCGGGCGTACGGGGCGGCGCTGGTCCGCGGCCATCGGCGAAGCCCAGGCGGTCGTACTTGCACCGCCCGCTGTCGCGTTGGGCCCCGACGTCTCGGCGGCCGAGGTAGCGGCGTTCGACGAACCGCCACCGGAGGAGTTCGAGCTGCGGATCATGCCACCGGGTTGGGCGGTCGTGGACGCCTGCGCCTGGGCGGGCATCGGGCCGCGCCTGCAGCGGGCCGACCCGTTCACGCTGCCCACCGACGTGCTGCGGTGCCGCCTCGAAGACGCGGGCGTGCCGGTGCCGGACGGGATCGATCCGGAGCTGTGGGCCGAGCCCATGCTGATGTGGGACCTGACGATCGATCCCGGCGAGAGCACGGAACAGCCGGGCAGGCACGGGCTGCTCGTACTCGACACGGGCGCGACCGGGCTGTGGGCGTTCACCGCCACCCAGCCGGAGTCGCGTCTGGTGCCGTTGCCATCGTACGAGGTATGGCGGCTCATCCTCCGGGCCCTGCGGCAGGCGCCGCCAGGTGGCCCGGAGGAGTCTCACCTCCGGGTCGGGTAGGACCGCCGTTGCTGCGGCGGTCCCCCTAAGAACCGTGCGTGCGACTCATCGCCGCACACGGCTCAGGCAAGCCGCGAGGGCAAGCTGGCATATTGAAGCGAACTGGGGCTCTGGCCGTCGGGTCGAGTTCGGTCCGGCTGGCAGTGAGCGTGTATGAGACGGACTTGATGATCCAGCGTGTCGCCTTCGGTGGTTGCGATCGCGTGTTTCGTGATCGCTTTGCGGGTGGCGGTCAGCCATCGTTCCCATTCGATGGGGGATCTCGGCTGGTGATCGGCGTGGAGAAGGTAGTCCCCGCAGAGCGGTGCGGGTGCCGATTAATCATCCGGCCAGGTCAGGCGGCATGCCGATACTCCTTCAGCACACGACCAAGTCGGTCATGTCGGCGGATGTCGAGCTGTGCGACTCCAGCGGAGGTGGAGGCGGTGTCGGGAAGTGACCGAAGCGGAGCTGCCTGCCGGAGAGCGCGGTGCGGCCGATGTGAGTTGTAGAAGGTCTCGAACTCACGCAGCGTGTGGAGGAGATGGCTTTGGTTCCAGATCAAGGTCCGGTCCAGCAGTTCGCGCCGGCAGGTCTGGATCCAGCGCTCCATGATGGAGTTCATCCGTGGCATCCGGACACCGCTCTTGACGATACGTACTGCGGCATCGGCCAGCACCGCGTCGAAGGCCGCAGTGAATTTGGCGTCCCGGTCGCGGATGAGGAACCTGGCCGTGCTACCCACATCCTGCAGATCCATGGCAAGGTTGCGGCCGAGTTGGGTGACCCACTGCCCGGTGGGGTGCGCGGTGACGCCGAGGACTCGGATACGGCGGGTGGCGTGCTCGATGACCGCCAGAACATACAGGCGGGCGCCGGTGAGGGTACGGACCTCG